>JAFXEJ010000125.1 GCA_017513795.1 Ruminococcus sp. | reverse complement strand
GTATATCTCAGCAATCAACCGATTACTTAGAGTAGAGCTCGACGATGAGGTGTGTAGCTACCTCGTAGTCAATGTCCTCAGCTGAGGGAAGACGAGTTACAGTTGCGCTGAAGTCGTCCTTCTTAGCGTCAAGCCATGTGGGAACGATTCTGTCCTTAGTTTCCTCAACTGTAGCCTTGAACTTCTCGGATGTTCTGTCCTTCTCCTTAAGAGCGATTACATCGCCAACCTTAACTCTGTAGGAGGGGATATTTACCTTTTTGCCGTTTACTGTGTAGTGGTTGTGAACAACCAGCTGTCTTGCTTCACGTCTTGTGAGAGCGAGACCCATTCTGAAAACAACGCTGTCAAGTCTTGATTCGAGACAAGTAATCAGGTTGTCACCTGCTTTACCTTCCATCTTTGAAGCGATCTCAAAGTAGTGATAGAACTGCTTTTCGAGTACGCCATAGATGAACTTGAGCTTCTGCTTTTCCTTAAGCTGAAGACCGTATTCAGATATCTTCTTTCTGTTCTGAACGTTCTTGAAGCGGATAGACTCCTTCTTGGATACGCCTAAAACAGCGGGGCTGATACCCAGATATCTGCACTTTTTAAGAATTGGTTCTTTCTGTACTGCCATTTTAAAACACCTCCTGTTTGATCAGACACGACGTCTCTTGGGCGGACGGCAGCCATTGTGAGGAATGGGAGTAACGTCCTTGATCATCTTAACCTCAAGACCTACAGTCTGAAGTGCTCTGATAGCAGCCTCACGACCTGCACCGGGTCCCTTTACATAAACTTCAACGTTCTTAAGGCCGTGCTCCATAGCAGCCTTAGCAGCTGTTTCTGCTGCTGTCTGTGCTGCGAAAGGAGTAGACTTCTTTGAACCTCTGAAGCCCAGCTCGCCTGCACTTGCCCATGAAATAGCGTTGCCGGCTGTATCTGTGATTGTTACGATTGTATTATTGAAAGTGGACTGAATATGAACTGCGCCGCTTTCGATGTTCTTGCGTTCTCTACGTCTTCTGACAGTAGTAACCTTTTTACCCTTCTGCTGTGCCAAAGCTCATAACCTCCTTACTTCTTCTTGTTAGCGATAGTCTTTACAGGGCCCTTGCGGGTTCTTGCGTTTGTCTTGGTTCTCTGACCTCTTACGGGGAGACCCTTTCTGTGACGAACGCCTCTGTAGCAGCCTATTTCAACAAGTCTCTTGATGTTAAGAGCAACCTCACGGCGGAGGTCACCCTCTACGCTGTAATTTGCGTCGATATAGTCACGAAGCTTAGCTACATCCTCCTCAGCGAGATCCTTTACTCTTACGTCAGGATCAACACCTGTGTTAGCGAGGATAGTTGTTGCAGTCTGACGACCGATTCCGTAGATATAAGTGAGACCGATTTCGATTCTCTTATTCTTGGGAAGGTCAACACCGGCTATTCTTGCCATATTAAAATTGCACCTCCATTAAATGCGCTTCGGGGATTAACCCTGACGCTGCTTATGCTTTGGATTCTGGCAGATCACCATGATTCTGCCCTTTCTTTTGATAACCTTGCACTTTTCGCAAATAGGTTTTACTGAAGGTCTGACTTTCATTGAAAATACCTCCTTATAGCGGATGCGGAATGTTATTCATTCCTGTATTATTATTTAACGCGCCATGTGATACGGCCCTTTGAAAGGTCGTAGGGTGACATTTCAAGCTTTACCTTGTCACCGGGCACGATTCTGATATAATTCATTCTGAGCTTGCCGGAAACGTGGGAAAGTACCTCGTGACCGTTTTCAAGCTGAACCTTGAACATTGCGTTAGGCAGTGCGTCTGTTACAACGCCCTCAACCTCGATTACATCTTCCTTGGACACCTTGATAACCTCCTTTACTCAGCCTGCCGGAACTCAGCCAGCATTTTTCTGAGCTTTTTATCAGTTATATCGTTTAATTCTATCATGCCGCCTGTCAGACTGATATGCTTTATATTCTTGCGTTTCGGATTTGAAAGCTTTCTGCTTTTTCCGTCTGCGATAAAGCAATATCCGTTTTCCGCCGATACGATCACGAAGAAACCTCCCTGATCTCTTCCGGCGTTAGCTCTGACAACCGAGCCTTTATTCAGCTTCACAATACGTCCCTCCGTCAGGGCTGAGTCAGAATGACGGGACCGTCAGGAGTTATTGCGATTGTGTGCTCGAAATGAGCTGACAGTGAACCATTTTTAGTAACCACAGTCCAGCCGTCATTGAGAACCTTTACATCGTCGCCCTTCTGATTAATCATAGGTTCGATGCATATTGTCATACCGGATACCAGTCTGGGACCATGCCCAGCCTTTCCCCAGTTCGGGACTTCCGGCGATTCGTGAAGCTCTCTGCCGATACCGTGGCCGCAGTAATTTCTTACGATTCCGTAGCCTCGTGAAGCACAGTACTCTTCAACAGCATGAGAAATATCTCCGATTCTTGCGCCCACCTGAGCCTGAGCTATACCTTCGTAAAGGCTTTTCTCAGTTACCTCAAGCAATGCCTTAGCTTCATCAGAAATTTTACCGACAGGGAAGGTCCAGCAGCTGTCTCCGTTGAAGCCCTTGTAGATAGCTCCTGTGTCGATGCTTACTATATCGCCTTCTTTAAGCCTGCGGCTGGCTTTCGGGATTCCGTGGATTACTTCCTCATTAACTGAGATACAAGCATTTGCGGGAAAACCGTATAAGCCTTTGAAACCGGACTTGCAGCCGTGCTTTGCGAAGAAATCGCCTATCAGCCTATCCACTTCAAGAGTGGACATACCCGGTTTTAATCTTTCGCCCGCATACCACAGTGCGCCGCAGGTAATTCTACCTGCTTCACGCATTATGGCAAGCTCGGACTTTGATTTTATGGTTATGCTCATTACCTCATGCTCCTACTGCTGCCAGTGTAAGCTTTGAAGTATCTGCAACCTCTTCCTGACCTTCTACTGTAACAAGTTTACCCTGCTTCTCGTAGTAGTCCTTGAGAGGAGCTGTCTTTTCGTGATAAGTTGCAAGTCTTTCGAGAACAACTTCAGGCTGATCGTCCTTACGGATAACAGTCTGGTCGCCGCACTTATCGCAAACGCCCTCAACCTTTGAAGGCTTATATTCAACATGGTAGGAAGCTCCGCAGCCCTGACAAACTCGTCTGCCTGAAACTCTCTGCTTGATTGTTTCATCAGCTACGTTGATTTCGATTACCTTGTCGATTCTGATGTTCATTGCATCAAGTGCTTCTGCCTGAGGAACTGTTCTCGGGAAACCGTCAAGGATAAATCCGTTCTGACAGTCGTCCTGAGCAATTCTCTCTTTCAGGATTCCGATAACGATTTCATCTGATACAAGAGCGCCTGCATCCATTGCAGCCTTAGCTTTAAGACCGTACTCTGTACCGTTCTTAGCAGCTTCACGAAGGATGTTGCCTGTGGAGATCTGGGGAATGTTAAGTGCCTCGGAAACTACCTCAGCCTGTGTTCCCTTACCTGCGCCGGGAGCGCCTAAAAAGATAAGATTCATATATCGTTCCTCCTTTTTTACTTTAAGAAGCCCTTATGATGACGCATCATAAGATGTGATTCAAGTGTACGAGTTGTTTCAATAGCAACGCTTACAGAAATAAGAATTGTTGTACCGCCCATTGAAAGTGCCTGCAGATTTGCGTCTGCGATACCCATGATTACAGGGATGATAGCGATGATTCCGAGGAAGATCGCACCAACGAGAGCAATCTTTGAAAGAACTCTCTGGATGTAATCTGATGTGGGCTTGCCAGGTCTGATGCCGGGAATACCGCCGTTGCCCTGACGAAGGTTGTTTGCGATTTCAACAGGATTGTACTGAAGTGAAACATAGAAATAGTTGAATGCAATAATAAGAATGAAGTAAAGTACAGCGTATGTCCAGTTTGTTCTGTCGAAGAAGTTACAGAAATGATAGTAGAAACCTGAAGTCTTTGTGGGCTCTCCTGCAAACATCTGAACTGTCTGAGGAAGTGCCATGAATGACATAGCGAAGATGATAGGCATAACGCCGCTCATGCAAACCTTGATCGGAATGTGAGTCTTCTGACCGCCGTACTGCTTTCTTCCGACAACACGCTTAGCGTACTGGATCGGAATACGTCTTTCTGCTTCGTTCATGAATACGATAAATGCGATCTCAGCAATTACAAAGATCAGATATCCGATAGAAACGAAGAGATATTTTTCAGGCTGCTGCTTTGTAAGATCAACGAGTACGCCGATATCTACGGGGAATCTTGCGGCAATACCTGCAAAAAGGAGCATTGAGATACCGTTTCCGATACCCTTGTCGCTGATTCTGTTACCCATCCATACTACAAGTGCAGAACCTGCTACGAAGCAGAGGATAATTACTGCTGCTGAGAAGAACTGGTCAAAATTCTTGCCGAGATACTTAACAGCATGTTTTCCGTTTTCATCTTCCATTCTTGTAAGAGTTACATAATAAGCGTAACCCATTAAAAATGCAAGTGCGATTGAAACGAATGAAGTGATTTTTTCAATCTTTTTACGTCCTTCTTCTCCTTCTTTCTGCAGTCTTTCCAGTGGAGGAAGTGCATATGTCAGGAGCTGCATGATAATTGATGCATTGATGAACGGTGTGATTGAGAGTGAGAAGATGGTTGCCTGTGACAGCGCACCACCGGTAATAATGTTCAGATATTCGAGGAAGTTTCCGTTAGTTGCCTTTCTGTCCATCCAGGATGAAACGACTGTAGAGTCGAGGAAAGGAACTGTAACTGAGCTTCCGAATCTGAAGATGATGATCATGAATAATGTATAAAGAAGCTTTTTCCTGATCTCAGGAACGCCCCAAGCCTTTCTCAGGGTTTGAAACATTATTAGATCACCTCTGCTTTCCCGCCAGCCTTTTCGATTTTTTCGATAGCGCTCTGTGAGAATTTAGCAGCCTTTACAGTGAGATTAGCACTAAGCTCTCCGTTGCCGAGCACCTTGATGCCGTCATATGCCTTCTTTACAAGACCTGATGCGATAAGAAGCTCTGTATCAACAACAGTGCCATCCTTGAATGCATTGAGATCTGCAACATTTACGATTGCATACTTTGCAGCGAAGATGTTATTGAAGCCTCTCTTAGGAATTCTTCTTGTGAGGGGCATCTGTCCGCCTTCAAAGCCAATTCTTACACCGCCGCCTGAACGTGCGTTCTGACCCTTGTGGCCCTTGCCGGCAGTCTTACCGTTACCCGAACCGTGACCTCTGCCTACACGCTTTACAGCCTTATTTGAATCGGGTGCTGGAGTTAATTCATGAATTTTCATTAGTGTGCACCTCCTTGCTTACGCTTCTGTAACCTCAACAAGGTGTGAGATCTTATTGATTTTGCCCTGTGTCTGCTCATTATCGGGCTGGGTTGTTACGTCGCCGACCTTCTTGAGGCCAAGTGACTGAGCAGTAGCAATCTGGTCTTTTTTTCTTCCGATAAGGCTCTTTACGAGCTTGATGTTCTTAGCCATGTGTTACTGCCTCCTTAACCTAAAATTTCCTTAACAGTCTTGCCTCTCTTAGCAGCAACTTCCTTAGCGGATACGCAGCTTGTAAGACCGTTGATAGTAGCTCTTACTACGTTGCAGGGGTTATTTGAACGAAGTGACTTTGTTCTGATATCCTTGATACCTGCAACTTCAATCACGGCACGAACGGGACCGCCTGCGATAACGCCGGTACCGGGTGCAGCGGGCTTCATAAGAACTCTGCCTGCACCGAATTCGCCTACGATTTCATGAGGGATAGTAGTTCCCTTGAGAGCAATCTTCTTAAGGTTCTTCTTAGCATCCTCAATTCCCTTGCGGATAGCATCCGGAACTTCTCCGGACTTACCGAGACCGAAGCCTACAGTGCCGTTTCCGTCGCCTACTACTACGAGTGCAGCAAACTTCATGATACGGCCGCCCTTAACAGTCTTGGAAACTCTGTTGATAGCAACTACCTTCTCAACGAATTCAGGAGCCTGTGTTTCAATATTAGCCATTGTTGTACCTCCCTCTTAGAACTTTAATCCGTTTTCACGAGCGCCTTCTGCAAGTTCCTTAACACGTCCGTGATAAAGGTAGCCGCCTCTGTCGAATACAACTTCGGAGATGCCCTTATCAGCAGCGTTCTTAGCGATCATCTCGCCAACCTTGCGTGCGCCTTCAATGTTGCCGCCGTTTCCGTCAAAGCCCTTGTCCATGCTGGATGCGCTGGCAAGAGTAACACCGTTTACGTCATCAATAAGCTGTGCGTAAATGTGCTTTGTTGAGCGGAACACATTGAGACGGGGACGCTGAGCAGTTCCAGAGATCTTAGCACGAACTCTGCGATGTCTCTTTAATCTTGCCTTATTGCTGTCAAACTTTTTAATCATAGCAATTTGCTCCTTTTAATTACTTCTTGCCCTTACCGGCCTTACCTTCCTTGCGGATGATGTACTCGCCGGCATATCTGATGCCCTTGCCCTTGTACGGCTCAGGCGGACGCTTCTCGCGTATCTCAGCTGCAACCTGACCTACAGCCTGCTTGTCGATACCGCTTACAACGATTCTGTTAGGCTGAGGAACGTCAAGCTTGATCTGAGCTGTTTCCTCAAAAATAACAGGATGTGAAAATCCGAGTGAAAGAGTTACCTTTGTACCCTGCTTTGCAGCACGGTAGCCGACACCCTCGATCTCAAGAGTCTTGGAGTAGCCGTTTGTAACACCTTCAACCATGTTAGCGATAAGTGTTCTTGTAAGACCGTGAAGTGAACGATACTTCTTGTCATCGTTCGGTCTTGTAACTGTGATTACACCTTCAGCAACCTCGATGCCGAGCTCTGTAGAAAACTGTCTTGTAAGCTCGCCCTTAGGTCCCTTAACTGTGATGCAGTTGTTGTCGTTCTTAACCTCTACACCTGCGGGAACGCTGACAGGCATTTTGCCGATTCTTGACATAATGTTGTCCTCCTTACCAGATGTATGCGAGGATTTCGCCGCCGACATTAAGCTCTCTTGCCTTCTTGTCTGTTACGATACCCTTTGAAGTTGAAACGATTGCGATGCCAAGGCCTTTTCTTACCTTAGGCATATCTGCGCAGCTTGAATAGATACGCAGACCGGGCTTTGAAACTCTTCTGAGCCCTGTGATTACCGGTGACTTGTTGTCGCCGTATTTAAGCGTAATTCTGATAACACCCTGCTTGCCGTCCTCAATAAGCTGAAAGCCCTTTACATAGCCTTCGTCAACAAGGATCTGTGTAATATCCTTTTTAACTCTTGAAGCGGGAACGTCAACTGTGGCGTGCTTTGCAGTATTCGCATTACGAATTCTTGTTAAAAGATCTGCTATTGTATCAGTGATTTGCATGCCGAATGACCTCCTTTTCGTATTTTACCAGCTTGCCTTCTTAACACCCGGAATCTGACCGTCGTGAGCAAGCTCTCTGAAGCAGATACGGCAGATGCCGAACTTTCTGAGATATGCGTGCGGTCTGCCACAAATCTTACATCTGTTATATGCTCTTGTGGAATACTTGGGAGTTCTCTGCTGCTTGTTGATCATTGCCTTCTTAGCCATTTTAATTCCTCCCTGATTACTTGATGAACGGAGCACCCATAAGTGTCAGGAGCTCTTTAGCTTCTTCATCAGTATTTGCAGTTGTGATGAAGTTGATATCCATGCCTCTTACCTTGTCGATCTTGTCGTACTCGATCTCAGGGAAGATAAGCTGTTCCTTGATACCTGTGGAGTAGTTGCCCTTACCATCGAAGGAGTTTGCGTTGATGCCTCTGAAGTCACGAACACGGGGGAAAGCTACATTGAAGAGCTTATCAACGAATTCGTACATCTTTTCAGCTCTGAGTGTTACCTTAACACCGATAGGCATACCTTCACGGAGCTTGAAGTTAGCAACTGACTTCTTAGCGCGGCATACTACAGGCTTCTGACCTGTGATAGCTGCGAGATCTGTCATGATTGCGTCGATAACCTTTGCGTTATCCTTAGCCTCGCCGGCGCCTACATTGATAACAACCTTTTCGAGCTTCGGAATCTGCATTACGCTTTTGTATCCGAATTTCTTCATCATTGCAGGAGCAACGTCGCTAACATAAAAATCCTTTAATCTTGCCATTGTCGTTCTCCTTTACATTATTCAAAAGACTTGCCGCACTTCTTGCAGACACGAAGCTTCTTGCCGTTGTCGTCAAATGTGTGGCCAACTCTTGTGGGCTTGCCGCACTTAGGGCAGACAAGCTGTACCTTTGAAGCATATACGGGAGCCTCTGTCTTGATGATGCCACCCTGCTGACCCATTCTTGTGGGCTTTACATGCTTTGTGATGATGTTGATTCCCTCAACGATCACCTTATCTTCCTTAGGGCTTACTTCAACGACCTTACCAGTCTTTCTGTCGCCCTTGCTTGTGAATTTATCCTCGTACTTGCCGGTGAGAAGGATAACAGTGTCACCGGTTTTTACGTGTACCTTACTCATAATCGAATGACACCTCCATTAAAGAACTTCCGGTGCGAGGCTGAGGATCTTTGTATACTCCTTTTCACGGAGCTCCTTAGCAACCGGTCCGAAGATACGAGTACCCTTGGGGTTCTTATCTTCCTTAATAATAACAGCAGCGTTCTCATCGAAACGGATATATGTTCCGTCCTCTCTTCTGAGACCCTTTGCTGAACGAACGATAACTGCCTTTACAACATCGCCCTTCTTTACAACGCCTCCGGGTGTTGCTTTCTTAACGGAAGCTACTACTACGTCTCCGATATTTGCATATCTTCTGCGTGTACCACCCAGAACTCTGATACACATAAGCTCCTTAGCGCCAGTGTTATCAGCGACTTTGAGATAAGTCTGCATCTGTATCACAGCGAGTTCCTCCTTTCAAGCATTAAGCTTATATCAAAATTACTTAGCCTTTTCAATGATTGTTGTAACACGCCATCTCTTGTCCTTGGAAAGCGGACGTGTTTCCATAACCTCAACACGGTCACCGATTCTGCACTCGTTGTTCTCGTCATGAGCCTTGAGTTTTACGGTACGCTTGATGATCTTCTTGTAAAGCGGGTGTTTAACGTTATCAACGATAGCAACTACGACGGTCTTATCCATCTTATCGCTTACAACCTTACCTACTCTTGTTTTTCTAAGGTTTCTCTCAGTAGACATTAGCTAAATCCTCCCTTTCTTACTGCTGTGCAGCAAGCTCTGCCTCACGCAGAGTTGTCTTGATGCGTGCAATATCCTTCTTTACAGCCTTGAGACGGGCTGTGTTATCAAGCTGATTTATAGCGTGCTGAAAGCGGAGAGCGAAAAGCTCTTCTTTCAGGCTTACGAGCTTCTCGTTGAGCTCATCAACTGACATTTCTCTGATTTCTGATGTCTTCATTACTGCTCAACCTCCTGCTCTGCCTTAGTTACGAACTTACACTTGATAGGAAGCTTGTGCATAGCGAGACGCATAGCTTCTCTTGCAGTTTCCTCAGCAACTCCCTTGATTTCGAAGAGAATTCTGCCGGGCTTAACTACTGCTACCCAGTATTCGGGTGAACCCTTACCTGAACCCATTCGTGTTTCAGCGGGCTTTTCTGTGATAGGCTTGTCAGGGAAAATCTTGATCCATACCTGACCGCCTCTCTTGATATAACGTGTCATAGCGATACGGGCAGACTCGATCTGGTTGGAAGTAATCCATGAAGGCTCGAGTGCCTGGAGGCCGTAATCACCGTAAGTTACCTTATTGCCTCTGTATGCCTTACCCTTGAGACGTCCTCTGTGGACTCTGCGGTATTTAACTCTTTTTGGAAGCAGCATTACTGGTTACCTCCTTCTCTTTTTGCGTCACGGTTGAAGTTTCTGCCGTTGCCGCGTCTGTTTCCGCCACGTCTGTCGTCACGCTTGTCGTCACGGCGTCTGCGGTCGTTAGGTCTGTCGTTCTTCTTTTCGAACTTTTCTCTCTGAGCTGCTGCCTTAGCTGCATCGCCCTTGAGAACTTCGCCCTTGTAGATCCATACCTTTACACCGAGCTTACCGTATGTTGTATCAGCCTCTGCGAAGCCGTAGTCGATGTCTGCACGGATTGTCTGAAGCGGAATTGTACCCTCGTGGTAGCTTTCGCTTCTTGCGATCTCGGCACCGGCAAGTCTGCCTGAAACCTTAACCTTGATTCCCTTTGCGCCAAGACGCATTGTTCTGCCGATTGACTGCTTCATTGCTCTTCTGAAGGATACTCTGTTCTCGAGGTCGAGAGCGATCTTTTCAGCTACGAGCTGTGAGTCCATATCGGGCTGCTTAACTTCGAGGATGTTGATGAAAACCTGTTTCTTCATCATAGCCTCAAGCTTTGTTCTGAGTTTTTCTATTTCTGCGCCGCCTCTGCCGATAACGATACCGGGCTTAGCGCAGTGAATGTGGATCCTTACCTTATCGGCGAAACGCTCGATTTCGATTCTCGGAACACCTGCTGCATACAAGCTCTTCTTAATGAAGTTACGAACATTGTAGTCCTCAACAAGAGTGTCGCCGAAATCTGCCTTGTTGGCATACCAGCGTGAATCCCAATCCTTAATAACGCCGACACGAAGTCCGTGCGGATTAACTTTCTGGCCCATTATTCAAACCTCCTTGGGATTATTCTTTTTCTTTAAGAACAACTGTGATGTGTGATGTTCTCTTAAATATTCTAAATGCTCTGCCCTGTGCTCTTGGCCTGATTCTCTTCATGATAGGACCGGGTGTTACGAAGCACTCTGCAACATAAAGGTCATCCTTGTTCATGCTGAAGTTGTTTTCAGCGTTAGCCATAGCGGACTTTACAAGCTTTGCAACGATAGGACTTGCAGCCTTCGGAGTAAGATCTAAAGTAGCTAAAGCGATGTCAACAGGCTTGTTCCTGATAAGGTCAAGAACGATCTGCACCTTTCTGGGTGATATACGAGCATTTCTTAAATAAGCTCTTGCTTCCATCTGAACTCCTCCTTCCGCTTATCTCTTACCGTTGTTTGATGTCTTGGAACCTGCGTGGCCCTTGTAAGTTCTTGTAGGTGCAAACTCACCGAGCTTGTGTCCTACCATATCCTCTGTAACATATACCGGAACGTGCTTGCGTCCGTCATGAACAGCAAATGTGTGACCTACGAAATCAGGGAAAATTGTTGAAGAACGGCTCCATGTCTTGAGAACCTTCTTTTCTCCTGCCTCGTTCATAGCCACAACTCTCTTCAGAAGAACCTCCTAGACATAAGGTCCCTTTTTAATGCTTCTACTCATTAATAAGTTCCTCCTTTCAGATTACTTGCCGTTGCGGCGCTTTACGATAAACTTATCAGTTCTGTGATGAGTCTTACGAGTCTTGTAGCCGAGTGCGGGCTTGCCCCAAGGGGTAACAGGTCCGGGACGGCCAACAGGTGACTTACCTTCACCACCACCGTGGGGGTGATCGCAGGGGTTCATTACTGAACCACGAACTGTAGGTCTCCAACCCATGTTGCGAACTCTACCAGCCTTACCATAGTTTACGTTCTCGTGATCAATGTTTGAAACCTGACCGATTGCAGCCTTACATCCGATCGGAACCTTTCTCATTTCGCCTGAGGGAAGTCTGATAAGTGCATAAGCACCTTCCTTACCCATAAGCTGAGCCTGGTTTCCTGCGCTTCTTACGAGCTGTGCGCCCTTGCCGGGATAAAGCTCAATAGCGTGGATGAATGTACCAACGGGGATATCTGCAAGCTTGAGTGCGTTACCGGGCTTGATATCAGCCTCAGGACCGGACTCAATCTTATCGCCAACCTTCAGACCATTGGGAGCGAGGATGTATCTCTTCTCGCCGTCCTCGTACTGAACGAGAGCGATAAATGCGCTTCTGTTAGGATCATATTCAAGTGTAAGAACTGTTGCTGTCATGTTGTCCTTATCACGCTTGAAGTCGATAATACGGTACTTTCTTCTGTTACCGCCGCCTCTGTGGCGAACTGTGATTCTGCCATAGCTGTTTCTTCCCGACTTCTTCTTCATAGGTTCGAGAAGGCTCTTCTCCGGCTCTACCTTGGACAGAACCGAGTAGTCAGTTACAGTCATCTGACGTCTCGAAGGTGTCGTAGGCTTGTAGCTTTTAATAGCCATTTATTTTCACTCCTTAAAAATGCGTTTTTTGCGGGAGCATTACTCCCATACTTACCGGACGATCCGGTTAATTATACCATACCCTCAAAGAATTCGATTGTCTTGGAATCTTCTGTAAGAGTGATGATTGCTTTTTTCCAATCAGATGTCTTACCAACGAATCTTCCCATTCTCTTTTCCTTGCCATTGCAGTTGAGAGTATTTACCTTAGCTACCTTTACATCAAAGAGAGCTTCTACAGCCTTCTTGATTTCAGACTTGTTAGCGTCAGTAGCTACCTTAAAGGTGTACTTGCCGTTCTGTAACTCGTCCATTGACTTTTCAGTGATAACGGGCTTAAGAATGATATCCTGTGGTGCTTTCATTATGCGTACACCTCCTCAATCTTTCCAACGGCATTCTTAACAACGATGAACTTATCGTAGTTGAGGATGTCGTAAACATTAAGAGTGTTTACAGCAGCAGTCTTAACACCAGGGATGTTAGCTGCGCTCTTGATTACCTTTGCATCAGCCTCTGCTGTTACGATAAGAGCCTTACCGTCAACGCCGAGAGCCTTGAGCATTTCAACAATTGTCTTTGTCTTGTATGTCTCAAGTGCGAGATCATCAAGAACGATCATATTGTTGTCGAGAACCTTAGTAGAAAGTGCAGACTTCATTGCAAGTCTTCTTACCTTCTTGTTAAGTGCATATCTGTAATCTCTGGGCTTCGGACCAAGAGCGATTCCGCCGTGAACCCACTGAGGAGCACGTGTAGAACCCTGTCTTGCGTGACCTGTTCCCTTCTGTCTCCAGGGCTTTCTTCCGCCGCCGCTTACTTCTGTTCTTGTAAGTGTGGACTGTGTACCCTGTCTCTGATTTGCGAGATAATTTACTACCATTGCGTGCATTACTGCCTCGTTGGGAGTAATTCCGAAAACTGCGTCTGAAAGCTCTGTTTCGGAAACCTGCTTACCAGCCATATCGAATACTGAAATTGTAGACATATACGTTTCCTCCTTCCTTAAGCCTTAACGCTGTCGATGATATATACGATGCCGCCCTTAGGACCGGGAACAGCACCCTTGATAGCGATGAGATTGTTCTCTGCGTCTATTTTAACTACTTCGAGATTCTGAACAGTAACCTGTTCTGCGCCCATGTGACCAGCCATGCCCTTGCCCTTGTAGATTCTTGAAGGTGAGGAACATGCACCCATTGATCCAGCCTGTCTGTGAACCGGTCCTGAACCGTGAGTTTCCTTAAGTCTGTGCTGGTTGTGACGCTTGATTGCGCCCTGGAAGCCCTTACCCTTGCTTGTACCAACGACGTCGATTGAGTCGCCTACTGCAAATGTGTCAGCCTTTACCAGATCGCCAACGTTGAGTGAATCGCAGTCATCAAGTCTGAATTCCTTGAGCTCTGCCTTGTAACCAACGTCTGCCTTGTCGAAGTGACCCTTCATGGGCTTGTTCATTCTCTGAACCTTTACATCGCCGAAGCCGAGCTGAAGAGCTGCATAGCCGTCGTTCTCAACAGTTTTCTTCTGTACAACAACGCACGGGCCGGCTTCAACAACAGTTACAGGAACTACTTTTCCTGTTGCCTGATCGAAGATCTGTGTCATACCGATCTTCTTGCCGATAATACCTTTCTGCATATCGATTTCCTCCTTATAGGTTATTGGTTGATGCTTTCACACCAACATGACCGGCGGACTACCGCCATTCCGCATCCCACTGCGGTATTTTTCAGCGTAACAGGGTTAATTACTTAACCTCCATAACAACGTCTACGCCTGCGGGGATTTCAAGCTTTTCAAGAGCAGCTGTTGTCTTTTCTGTAGGACGGATAACGTCTACGAGTCTCTTGTGAGTTCTCATTTCGAACTGCTCACGGCTGTCCTTATACTTGTGAACCGCACGGAGAATTGTAACGATTTCCTTGTCAGTAGGGAGCGGGATAGGTCCTGAAACTCTTGAACCGCTTCTCTTAGCTGCCTCAACGATCTTAGCTGCTGCAATATCAACAGTAGCGTGATCGTAACCCTTGATCTTGAATCTGATTTTTTCGTTGACTGCCATTATTTTCGCCTCCTTAGGAATTATTATGGGGACGCAAATCTGGGATTCACACGTTGCCGTGTGTTTCATGCCGTATCTGATAAAAAAACCTGAAAAACCGTTATGTTTTCCAGGTGATAGAGCATTTTGAGCACAAAAAGAGCATAGTACTGCACACACGCAAGCTGTGCAGTCTAATTTCCACATACTGTGTTCGTTATCCCATTCGCCCGGTTTAAAATCGGACATACTCCACAGAAATTACCTGCCATACCGGCAGCAACCTTCTGCTTCGACGCATATCTTCTGCAGTCAGTGCACACTCAGTGCACTCAACAGTTGTAATTATACCACACTCTCATCATAATTGCAATATTTTCCTTACAATTCTTTGTGAAAATATCTGTAAATTTTTTGTGAATAAATTATTTCTTTTTCTATTATATCACGTTGCCAGCCCTGATCTCTCGATTCCCTCCGTAAAGTGCTTCTGAAGGAATATATACATTATTAATATAGGGAGTATCGACATGAGACATCCCGCCTCCTTCCAGACGATAAGTTCTCTTGCGCTCGCCTTTATATTCGCATTGCCGTAAAGCGCACGGCTGAGTATCGTGTCAAGATCATACAGAACTGTCGCAACAGTCTGCGTATTCGTGAAAAACGATGTGCTGACATAATAATCGTTCCAGTACCACACGACTGAAAACAGAAATACCGTCAGAAACGCAGACGCCGCATTCGGTACCATTACCCTCACGAAAGTCATGAGAGGTCCGCATCCGTCAATACAGGCGGCGTCTTCGAGTTCTCTCGGAAGTCCCTTGAAAAACTGACGGAAAATGAGTATCATCAGTCCGGAACGAATTCCGTTAGCCGTCATTGCCGGAAGATACATCGTGAGCATGCTGTCAATGAGATTCACCGAGAAAACACCCTTTATTCCGAAGAATCTGAACTGCGTGTACATAGGAAGCGATATCAGCTGCGGCGGTACAAGTATCATCATGATAACAATCCCGAAAAGAAGCTTCTTTCCTCTGAAATTGAATCTTGCGAAGCCATAGCCTGTCACGGCACATGATACTACCTGTACAAGCGAACAGCCGACATTAAGAATCAGCGTTGTCCGCAGCGTTTTTCCCATTTCCATTGCACGCCACGTTTCTTTGATGATATCGAGGGTGTAATGACGGGGAATCCACATTACTGTAGGATCAGTCATGTCAATGCGCTCCCTGAAAGCACAGCTTACCATATATATAAGAGGATAGAGAACTACAAATCCTACACCGGCAAGTATAACAAACCGGAAAAATCCCCATACTCTTTCTTTGCCTTTTGCCATCATACACCTCTCTTTCATCAGTCGTTTTCATAGTAGATGAATTTATTCACTATCCACGAGACAATTCCTATCATAGCAAGGATTATCGCAAAGTATATCCATGCCATCGCTGAAGCTTCGCCGTAAAGAACCTCCGATTTCATGCGGAGTATTCTCGCCATGACTGCATTCATCGGACTTGTAAAGGAATCAATTACCGTAAATATCAGATTTGCCAGAATAAACGGGCTGAGATACGGGAATGTAATTTTCCAGAAATACTCCCACGCCGACGCACCCTCCAGCATTGCCGCTTCTCTTGCGGACGGAGGGATATTCTGGATCGCTGCCAGAAACAGTACTATCTGTATACCGGAGCTCCATACGATACCAAAAATATTATCCGCAACTGCTCCGATGATAACGCTCATTTTATCGCTCAGACCGTATATTCCAAGGAACTGCATCAGTTCGTCTACAAGATCTGTTGACATCATCGTGGAGAACTGCTCTGCTGTACGGCTTCCGGTCGAATCAATGTCGCCATTGATTATCTTGAATACCGGTCCCGTAACGATTATTACCGGCAGAAAGAATACTGCTCTTGCCAGTGCTCTGCCTCTGAATTTCTGATTGAGTACAACCGCAATAAACATGGAGAATATCAGTATCAGCGGTGTTTTCCATAGCGTTTCAACGAGAGTGCTTTCGAGTGCTGCTGTGAATTTCGCATCGTCCAGCACATAGGTATATTTTGCAAGACCTTTCCACTGAGTGTTGATCTGTCCCGGCTCGATAGTTACCGTATTGAACGAATACCACAGCGATTTCACAAGCGGAATCAGAAAGAACATAACAGTTCCCACGAGCCATAGCGATATAAAGCCCCAGCCGCAAAGCTGTCTGCGTCTGCCGTAGGTCAGAACACGTCTTTTTTTACTGCTGCTCATACTGTTTTCCGTCCTCTCCGCCGCTGATGTATATCCTTCGTCCGCCGTATTCTATCCAGCGTTCGTTATAATCGACTGTTATCTCAGAACCGTCAGAGTACTCAACCGAAACTCTGCTGCCGTCCTTTTCCGATGTTCTTCCGGTCATGAATTCTCCGCTGACCTTTGAAAGAACCGGTTTCAGAAGCACATAAGCTTCTGCCGCTTCGTCAGTCCAGCCGCTGCTGTCTGCGTAGTAGTAAATATCAAATTCCGTATCTTCAAGCATTCCCGGCTGTTCGTGCATCATATCATACCGGAGACAACTTCCCGTTTCAGCCGCATACAGAAGCATATCCGACGTATCAGGACTGCCGTTCACAGCTTCGGTCGTATATGGAATCAGTCCGTGTATTACCATCTGATAGAACGGGATATCCTCATCGAATATATCAAAACGGCTCGATGTCACAGGAACATTCTTTATATGGCTGACATACGGCAGAGCATAGGCATTTGCTCTGTCTGCCATAATGCCGTTTTCCATTGTTCCGCAGATTTTTTCATAACCGCTGACAAGCCGCTTCATAGCCTCATAGCGTGAAGCTCCGTTTTTGCCGTAATCGCCGTACAGAGCCGTTGTAAGAGCACCCGGAGATACTCCCTCCAGACCAGCCTTGTCATATCCCTCTGAAAGCTCGCTGAAAAGTCCCTTGTAGCTTCCCGGAGAAAGCAGCGACATATTCTTCTGTCTGCCGTCGGGAACACCATAGGCATGATCGTAGCTGACAATTCTCGAATAGCTTCCGGAGATTCTCACAGCCGTATCCGTAAAGGAATAATATCCGTTGCCGTTCATGAAATTCACATTGTCGGAAACAGGATAGAACAGAAAACCTCTGTCCTCCATGTAATCCGTAAGGCTGTTGAAATCCTTTTTGCCGCCAAGAGTTCCAGACGGCTTTGCGTCAGTATCGACCTTGTTCTTTATACCGTCATTTGTCCAGTTCTTGTAGGAAACCACCATATCATCAACACCGCCGCCTTCAAGCTCACGGAGAATATCCTCTCCCTGTTCATAGGACGTCACAGCTGTTTTCATTGTAAGCGGAATTCCCAGTACAGAGCGTTTTTTCTGCACTCCGCCGTAAAGGTCGATATAAAGCGGCGCACTGTTTTCCTTTGCCTTTGCGGTCACGCCCTTTTCTTCCATGAGATATTCCCTGTAGCGTGACGCTATATCGGCATATCCGGCATTTTCAGCCGATATAGGATAATATCGCACCTCGATATCATCCGATTTTATATCTCCGCCCTCAAAGACAGTCAGCTGCTTGCTGCCGCTTCCGGACATATAATATGTATCAGTCTCCCTGAGCGTAAAATTAAAGGCGCACATATTGTAATCGGTGTTTGACTGCCCCGATATCTTTGCGGAGATCGAAGCATTCGAGTCGCCTTTTTCAGCCACCGCAAGCAGAGCGTTATCACCCTTGACAACACCGTAAACAGGAAGATATATCTGCTGTGTGTACGCTCCCCTGACCTGTGGAACAGCCGTGACATCTCTGCCGTAGATAGGCTGTTTGTAGGCAGTAAGCTCCGAAGTTCTGCCGTTATTGAAGCGGACAAGCGCACCGCTTCCGTCAGGGATAACAAAATATCCCTCCTCCGCTGATGATGCCGCCCCGAAAGCTTCCATAAGCGTTACTTCAGTAAGGATGTTTTCAGATTTTTTCTCCTCAATGTCGGATACCCGCAGAACTGCACGGAGATAATCTTCCTCCAGTGTGTACTCTACGGGAAACTCAAAGCCAGCTCCCTCAAAATCATACACTACTCTCACGCCGTTTTCTGTATCCGTAAGAGTCATGCGGCAGTCTTTGGTATTGGAGCGCAGAGTATTTCCGTCACTTCGCTTCTGCGGAATTGCATAATTCAGAATCACCGACGAGCGCAGTCCTTCCGCAAGAATATCTGTCGCAGAATCGTCATGCATTGCTCCGAGCGGCGACGACCACCAGATATATCCTGTCTCCTTGTTTTCAAGACCGAAAACTGCATTGCGGTCATCCACAAGCATTCTGAAATGAGCGTTTTCCGCACCATAACGGTAGATACCGAAAAACTGCTTCATATCCGGAGATACCCACGCAAATCTTTCGCCGTTCTCCTCAGAATAAGTCATCATGCCGTCCTTTTTGCCGTCACGTCGGAAAACAGCCTCGGTTTTCTTTTTGTCATCGGACATAAGTTCGAGAGTATCGCCGTCGCCGGAAAGATACACATTTTCATCGTCAAGCGTGGATATCACTGATTTAACGTTCACCTCATCCGGCGAAACAACAGCGATATATCGCTTTTTGTCGCTGATGTATGTAATTATTCCGTCCTTGTCGGAAAGTTCCTCAAAAACAGCAGCCGGTTCTCCGGAAGAAGTATAAACAGCGGCAGCGTCGCCTATTTTCTTTGCCTCACGAAGTTCATCCTCCGTGAGAGAATCATCGCTGCGGATGTATATATCAAGTCCGCCGGAACTTCCAGCAAAGGAGAAAAGCTCCTTCATGCGGACGCTGTCGAAATCGGGCTTTTCTGCGGCTTCACGGCGCTTTGCACGTTCCTCCTGTACCTCTGATTCCTGTTCATCAAAGACAACAGCGGGACCTCCGGCATAGATATTTCCGCCCATGCACATAGAGGACATCGCAAGTATTCCGAAGACCGCAGCCCTGATTTTTCTTATTATCACAAAATCCCTCCGAATCAGAGTTTATCCCATTCTTATGCGGTATGTTATCTCTGTCCATATCGTTGAAATGAACAGCCATACCTGTTGGATAAGAGACATGAAAAGTACAAGCAGAAACAGCATTATAAGCATCGCCGCAATTGTAAGTGCAACGGAAAATGCCGTTCTTCCCACTGAATAGCAATGTACATTCTTTGCGGCAATGAACAGCATTACTGCTGTCAGGACTATTCCGGCAATGCGTATTATCTGAATGAATACGACCTCGTCCTGTATGAGGACGTGAGAAAGTCCTGTGCAGACAAAAAGCTGAACCACATACGGTACAAGAGCATGTGCACTGGAAATGCATATTTTTTCAGCAGTACCGCTTCCATCAAGGAAGGTGCTGACAGCTCTGCTTCCTATCACCCATGCGGCAAATATCACGAAGCTTTTGACGATATACGGAACAATACTGAACGTCCTGTCGTCCGGATATCCGAACTGAAATCCGTATAACCTGCCCTCGGCTATCTGTCCGAAAAACATCATGATGAGTATGATTACAGTACCTCTGTACTTTGATTTTTTCTTTTCTGCATTACGTCTGACGTGTTTGCTGCGGAATTTTCCAAGCTTCTGCGCAAGAACTGATTTTATTCTGTCTGCCGCTGTGCGAAGCTTTTTCCGGAAGATATATGCTATCACCAGAAGTGCTGTTATCACGCAGATATGCACAAAATGCTCCCTGATGAATATTTCACGCCAGCCCTCGAAAGCCTTGTTATAGATATCAACTGCATAACCAAGACGGGCATATTTCATAGCACCGCTGTAGTCACCTTTGTTAAGAAGCGCAGACGCTACTCCCTCGTATGCACGGCGGTAATTTCCGTCACGGCGCAGAACCTCATACCACGGCTCAAGAGCCTCTTCATAATAGCCGTCATTATAGAGAGTTACTGCACTGTGAACCGTTCTGCCGAATTCTGTTTCCTCAAAAACGGTAACTGTATTTTTTCCGGTATCAAGAACATAAAGCTTTCCCTCAGCCGATTCCACAGCCGCCGGCTCCTTGAAGCCGCCAAGCTGACTTGACTTTGCTCCGGCTATGAAAATAAGCTCGCAGTCCTCGTCGTACTGAAATACACGTCCTGTTGTAAGGTCAAGACAATTGATGAAGCCCTCCTCCGAAACGTCGATATCAATTATTGACGGAGCAAGGAATTCATTTCGCACAGCATTATAAACCGGCGTAAGATCTCCAAAAATCATTTCCTTATTGGCAAATATATTCTTTCCGGCAGCATTGAGCTTCTTTACCGTATCAAGCTTCTGGGTTGATGAAGATGTACAGGTGAAAATAAAATCGCCGGCTATGTCAAAGCCTGTGATTCCGGCGGGAACTGTTCTTGTACGCTGCGAACGCTTTTCCTCAGAGGAAAAAAGATTTCTGATATATTTCAGAACCACCTCTGCTGTCGGTTCAGTACGGTTTGCGCCGTAGAATCCCATAAATTCGCCGTCCGGAGAAAACATTGCAGCTCCGGTAGTGAAATTTCCAAGCTGAACGTAGATATTTCCAGCCTTGTCTGCGATAACCTTTCGTGGGATGAATGTTTTATTGCTGTCGTATACAGGAGAATCCGGCTTTGTTATTTCCATTTTCACCTGTCCGTCCGTACTGCACACCAGAACTCTCGAATTTCCGCTGTCAGCAATATACATCATATCCCTCTCTGCGGATACAAATACGCCGGTCGGTTCACTGAAAGCCGTTTCATTTCCTTCGGGAAGTACAAGCTTCCTGTAGACTTCGCACACGCTGTCAAATTCGCTGTTTATGGCGATAATACGATCATTTCCGGTATCAGCGATATAGAACATCCCGTTTCCGGCAAAGAAAATATCTGACGGAGAATCAAAGCTGCCGACACCTATATCCTTGCCAGAGATGCTTTTTTCAGCAGTATATCCCGCCTGTGACGGAACAGCATTTCCACGGCTGTCGTAGCTGTAGGATTCATAAGCTTCGGCTGCCCATACAGAAACAGGACATACCGCAGCTGCAAGAATCAGCCATATCATCATTACGGAAATAATCGTTTTTTTCATTAATTCACCAACGTTCTATCTATGAATCCTATTCTTTTATTCCTGAGTGCGCCATTGTTTCGATAACATATCTCTGCGCAAGTATAAATACTATGACCGGCGGTACAAGCATGAAAACAGACGCCGCCATAGCAACTCCGGCTCTCGCCATTCCGGACGATGAAACCTGTGCCACCGCCGCCGGAAGCGTTTTAAACTGCTCACGGAAGATAACTCCTCCGCCCTGAATATTCCATGCCGCCTGAAAAGCAAATATCATCAGCGTCATGAGTGCCGGCTTCTGATTGGGAATAACTATCTGCCAGCATATACGGAATAATCCGGCACCGTCAACCTTTGCGGCGTCAAGCATAGCGTCGGGAATCTGACTGATAGACTGCCGCATGAGGAATACTCCCATAGGAGACGCCGCCGCTGGAAGAATAAGTGCCAGCGGACTGTCTATAATATTGAGCTTTGTCATTACCATGTATTGCATGATGTAAATTACACTGCTCTGGTAAAGGAGCGATGTCACGATAACGCCATTGATAATGCGGCATCCGGGAAAGCGGCATTTCGCAAGGACAAAAGCCGCCATTGACGCAAATACGCACTGAGCAGCCGTTACAGATACCGTCACGAATACGCTGTTGAACACATATCTTGAAAACGGAACTCTGTTCTGTCTCACGGCAGCAAACATATCACGGAAATTATCAAGCGTCGGACGCACAGCGTAGAGCTTCGGCGGAAAGACAAAAAGCTCCTCCACCGGCTTTATCGCCATTACAACGGTCAGGTATATCGGAAATACCATAAATAGACCAAGTGCGGTCAGAAGCACAAATGAAGCTGCTGTGCCGCCGTATTTTCTTCCAGCCGGACCGCTTGACGCCCTGAGCTTCTTTATATCCGCAGCCATCTGCCGCACCTCCGTTCTTCAGGGATATCAGTCTCCCTGTATTTTTTTCAGTCCCTTTGAAATAAGTCTGTTGAGTACAAACATAACAACGAAAAGTATCATGCATATCGCTGACGCATAACCCATTTCGTAGCGTACCCAGCCGTAATCGTAAGCGTGAGTCATTATCGTATGTGCCTTGTTTTCCGTGCTCGGAAATCCTACAAGATTCTGTGCAACAGTTCCGGCTGTAAACGAACCTACTATCTGCATTACTGCCGCAAACAGCAGCTGCGGTACCATTGAAGGTATCACGATGTAGATAAGCTCCTGCCACCTGTTGCGTATTCCCTCGATAGCTCCCGCCTCGTAAAGTGCCGGATCAATATTCTGAAAACCGGCTCTTATTGCAAGAAAACCAGCTCCGAGAGATATCCACAGCTGTACGATTATCGTCACAGCAAGCACATATCTGCCGTCCGTAAGCCACTGAACAGGCGAGTTGATTATTCCGAGGTCAATAAGAAATGCATTGAGATAGCCGTTCATATCGCCGCTGAATATAAGCTGCCAAACGGTATACACCGACGCAAGCGAAGGAATGTAGAATATCAGCGTGAAAAAGGTTTTCAGACGTTTTGGCATTCCGTCGATAAACCATGCAAGAAGAAAACACAGAACATAGCTCACCGGACCAGTCAGAAGCGCAAATACTATCGTTACCCTTATTGAGCTGATGAATACCTTATCTGAAAGAAACAACGTCCGGAAATTTGACAGTCCCACGAATTCCGGCTTCTGCACCATGTCGAAATCAGTGAATCCTATCGGCAGCGACATCACTACCGGAATCACTGTAAACAGTATAAACAGAATCATAAAGGGGGCAAGCATGGCATAGCAGGCTTTATTTTTCCGTATCTCACGGAAAGTCCGTTTCAACCCTGCTTTCTTTTTCATAACTTACCCTCCTCTCTTGTTCATAACTTCATTTTTTCGTTCTATTTCGTCGTTGATATCCCTGTTGTACCACAGCAGCGTATCACGGGGATTTTCACCGTCATTGACCACCTCACGGAAGGCGTTCATGATATTTCTTGTAACGGCATACGACGA
Organism: Ruminococcus sp.; assembly: GCA_017513795.1. Taxonomy (GTDB): domain Bacteria; phylum Bacillota; class Clostridia; order Oscillospirales; family Ruminococcaceae; genus Ruminococcus. The sequence goes on along the minus strand of JAFXEJ010000125.1, from coordinate 28,983 downwards.
AGGAATTATCGGAATTTCCGCAAGTTCCTCGTATTGATCCATAAGACGTGAAAGTTCCTCCTCAGACCACGAAAGCTGTCTGAGTGCCTGAGGATCGGCTGTATCAAATCGTCCCATTACGCCGTTAAGACCTTCAAGGCGCATGCCAAGCTCCGTCTGGACTTCGGTGCTGGTGAACCATTTTACGAATTCCCACGCACCCTCCTGATTTTCCGCACTGCTGAACACAACTGCTCCCGAACCGCTTGAATTAACGGCATGAGATACAGTTCCGTCCGCCCTGAGCGTTCCCGGAACCTGACAGAAATCCCACAGACCTCTTATTTCCGGAGAAGCCTCCTCCAGCTGATTGAAGAAGGTATAATTCGCTATAACTATGGGATATTCGCCCGTTCTGAAACGGCTGAATGCGTCATATGACTGCTCAAAGCTGTACTTTGCGTAGAAATCCGTCCACTGTTCGAAGCACCTGTATGCTTCAACGGAATCAAAGGATGTAGCCGTAAGATCGTCATTATAATAGCTTTTTCCGTTCTGTAGCATAAGCATTGCAAATGTATGACCGGCTTCTGTTGCCGGAGATATATTATTCGGCGGAAGTACAAGTCCGGCATTCATGTAATTCCGCTGTATCGCCGGAAGCATTTTCATGAGTTCGTCCCACGTTTCCGGCGGATGATCGTATCCAAGTTCGGAAAGAATATCCGTCCGGTAGAACATCATCGGGAATGACCGGCTTATGGGTATTCCATAACAGCCGCCGTCCCATGAATACTGCACCATTGCGCTTTCTCCGAAACGCTGTGACATTTCCCCGAAATCATCGTACTGCGAAAAATCAGTCAGCAAACCTCTTGACGCAAGATTCACCGGAAATTCTCCGCCGAGAAAAAGCGCCGCATCGGGAGCCTTTCCGGCAAGGGCAGCTTCTACTACACCACCATTAACAAGATTCACGGAAACGGGAATGCCATATTCCGGAATAAACTGACTTTCCGTCATGTCACGGACTATTTCTGCCTGATCTCGTCCGAGAGCTACCCATACTTCAATAGCGGTTTCTCCGGTGATATCGGAAAGCGTGGTATAATCCTGAAAGAACGACGAAATAAACGCCTTGAAGCTGAATTTTGCAGATTTCATGATCTTCCGCTTACAGCTTGTGAACTTTCTGTCAGCCGACGCAAATTCTATGTAGTCGATTTCAAGCGGCTGTTCACGGCATTCTCTCATCCATGCGGAAAGGGAAGTTATACTGTCCTTTATCCTTGCAAGATATGAGGGTATCTCAACCGGCTTTTTCACGCATTTATCGAGTATTACCGCCGTATTTTCAAGTACAGCCGCCTCTGAGCCATACGAGCCGCCGAGCTTTTCTATATCTGACTGAATATCTTTCAGCTGGTCGGAAAGTTCCTCCAGACGTTCTGTAAGGTCGGGAAGCTTTTCATGCACATAATAATCGGTATACTTATCGGGAGCAGGACCGGTAATCATAAGGATTCTGCGGTACTGCACGTTCAATTCCGCAAGAACTTCCTCCAGACGGCGCAGACTGCCGCCTATCTCTCCCGGAACAACTTCCATTGTAAGCGTATGGTCAGCACTTGCGTCAAGATACACATAGATATCCGGCGAAGCAACATTCCAGTCGCTGTCGTAGCTGAAACGCACCTGCTCCATTTCCTCGCTGACAACTCTGCCGTCGAGATATATACGCCTGTTGGAGACAAATCCTCTCTGAAAATTCTGCCTGTATTTTATGCCTATTCTGTACCAGCCGTCGTTTCCAACATCTTCTTTTGAGATGTTCCATGTAACGGTCTGGAGAGGTTTTCCCCAGCCGCTTCCTCCGAAGGTGTTGTAGATAACTCTTGCCGGATCTGACGGTGATACAAGATAATTTGTGTTGTCGAAATTAGCGCAGAGCGTTGCGTCAGATTTTACCGCAGCACTTTCGCCCTCTATCCTGAAAAGACGTGACGGCGTTGTCTCCGGAGTGACGTCAGACTTCACCGAAGCCCTGTACTCCTCATAGGAAGGAACTTCCGGCAGAGCTTCAAAGCTCAGTGATGCAAGGGCAAGCTGTCCGCTGCCCGACGAAACTGATATCTCATGCTTTCCCTTTTCAAGATAAAAGATAAGCGGCTCACTGAAAAGTCCGTCCGGATCACCCGCAAGAGTACTCCTGTAGCTTTCCTTCTGCACCTGCGGCGGACGTATCTGATTTCCTCTTGAATCCCCGTAGATATCACGGCTGTTCACCCACACTCTGCCGAGCGTAATGCGTGAAGCTGCCTCAAACGGAAGCTTTCCGTCTATTTCAAGGGAAATTTCAATAGTCTGACTTGTCTGCGCAAGAGGGCAGTAATCCACTCTCAGACAGTATATCCCTGTTTCCGGAATATCCGCCTCCACCAGAGCCTTACCGCCGCTTTTTTCCCATACAAGAGCATTTTTCGTAATGTCCTCCGCAGTATGGCTGACAAGCACTGCTGAAGCGTCCGGCGAGGAAAACTCCTCTGCACCTATTTTTATACCGGTTTCCGGATATTTCTCACCGCAGAACATATCATAATAACTGCTGTAGGAAAGAAGCTCCGGATCTGCCGGTTCTATCGTATAATAGTCATTCTCCATAGCCTGAAGCGTCTGCTCTGAGGGAAAGTAGATTTCCTCAGCAAAGACCGGTATTTCACTCCATAAAGCAAGCCATACCGCCATCAGGCAGATCAGCGCTGATCTCATTTTCATCAGCCTCCTGTTGATAAAAGGCAGGGACAGGAGCTGCCCTGTACCCTGCCTTGATACTTTTTGAAAATCTGTGTATGTATCCGCCGCAATAAGCGGAATTTCCGCCGAAACTCAGAAGATTATTTTCCGTCCGGACGATACTTTGCACGGGTACGGGCAATGCTGTCCTCAGAGCGCTTGATAAGATTCAGCAATGATGAAGAATACTGTGCGTAATCTTTCTGAAGCGTTGCCATAGTTACATACAGCGTATCGAAATTATCAATACAGTCGTTTCCGTCAAGTGGCATACCGCTTGATGAAGCCTTGATATTAGCCTCGCTCATGGATACGATAGCATTTGCGCTGTCGTTTGCGATTACCTTGGGTATACGGAAAAGCTTCTGGTCGTTGTTGGGGTTGGCATTGTATATTATTCTGAACAGCTTATACACCGAAAGCATAAGGTAGGATGAAACTTCCTTTATCAGCGTAACGCTGTTCGCCTTCTGTGCAAAGCTGAAAAGAAGGCTGATAGAATTATTGATGATTCTTCTGTTGAAGTTGATGATTTCGGGAGAAGGCATTTCAAGGCTGTTGTTTCCGTCATCATCAGGGATATCCTCAACAGTAATAGTTTTTCCCTCAGGATCAGGTGTACGTCCGAGGAGATAGTCGCATGATACATTATAATAATCTGCTATTTTTACAAGAAAATTAAGACCGCATTCACGGATTCCTTTTTCATAGTGCGAAAGAAGAGCCTGAGAAATTCCGAGATCTGTAGCCGCCTGTTTCTGGCTGATGTGACGTTCTTTTCTCTGTAATGTTATAATTCTTGCAAAATCGGAATTCATAAATGTTCCTCCTGAATAGTTTTTTAACAACAATATTATTATAATACAAAATGTATAATATGTAAATACGCTGATTTATGGAAGAATAAGCGATTTTTTCTTATTTTTTTGTAGGATTTTATAAGATATAAATTTTCTGTCGATTTTTTTGTGCAGATTAACAAAAGAATGTATGATAAAATCATACCAAACTAAAATCATATAACCATCCGTACTATAATAACTGCGCTTGTATTGCCTATATATAAATCATATTTTTCTGTTTTATTTCTTATGTAGGGGCGATGCGGACATCGCACCCTGCATGCCCATATTTATTTTATACATACAGGTATAATCGGGGAGCAATATTACATATTGACACAAACCGTATTTTCTGATATAATATACATATAACGTAACCGCCGGCTTTGCGATTGAGGGCGGTTATTTTTATTGAGAGGACTGATAAAATGAAAGGCTACCGCATAAGCGTTCTTCGCCACGGTCTGACAAAGGCTAACGAAAACGGCATATATATCGGCTCGACTGATCTTCCGCTCTCCGGAAAAGGCTCGGCAGAGCTTGCCGCAAAAATGGACGAATTTGACTACCCACTGTCCACAGAGTATATTCTTCTCCCCTCAGACGCTGTACTGAAACGGCAGAAATACTCTTTCCCTGTACTGAATTATGTACCGTAGACGATCTCCGTGAGCTCAATCTCGGAGAATTTGAAAATAAAAGCGTTGATGAACTTCTTGGACGTGATGATTACAAGGCATGGCTAAGAGGAAGCATGGATGCACGTCCTCCTCAGGGAGAAAGCCTTGAGGAAATGACTGCCCGTACTTTCAAGGCTCTCCACGAGATAATTATGGATATGATGAACGACGGACTTACTCATTGTGCCATGATAACTCACGGCGGTGTTATTTCCAATATGCTCAGCTGTTTCGGACTTCCTAAATACGATCCGAAAACACTTACTGCCGATTTCGGCGAGGGCTTCGATATAATTGTTACCGCCCAGATGTGGCTTAATTCTCAGGCGTTTGAGATTCTCGGCTACTGTCCCTACGAAAAAATTCCCGATCCTGTTGATGAGGATTTCTTCTCATAACTGAATAATCTCCATAATATGACATACACTATCCAAAACATCCCTGTGATATGGAGGAATAGTGATATGAAAATCAGTGAGCTTATTTCATTTTCTGGAAGGCTTCTGAAAGGCAGAAAAGCTGTCACCATGACGATATGTCTGCTTCCGATAGCGGCAGAGCTTTTCTTCCGGTGCGCAGAAGCAGCAATATACAGCCTTCTTCTTTATTTCGGACAAATGCAGCCGGCAGCTCTTTTCAGCGGCGGAAGCCGTATTCAGCTTGCCGTTGCCGTAATTATCACTATACTGAGAGTAACTGTTTCTGCTCCGCTGACTTTCGCAGCAGCTTATCGCCTTACCGAACTTTGCAGCAGCCGGAAATCACTCACGCCGCTTCCAAGAATACTCATGAGCCGGAAATATTTCCGGAAAAGTCTCGGACTTTCTATCATGTCGAAGGCAGTATCGCTTATCGCTCTTGCTCCGGCGGCTTTCTTCGGGATCACAGCCTGTACGCTGTTTTCAACTGCCTACAATGCACGGGAGCTTTTCCTCACCTGTCACGCATTCATGCTGACGGCAGTTTCTCTCCTGATGTGGATTTCCCTGAAATTAAGCCTTGCCGCAGCACCGTTTCTCATGGCGCATTTTCCGGAAAAATCACCTTTCCGTATAATTTTTATGACAATAAGATTCATGAACGGACGAAAAAAAGCTCTTGCCGGACTGGCAGCTGTATATTTTCTGCCAATTGTGTCGGTAATCGGACTTCCCGTTGCCTGCACACGCCTTATGACAGCAGCGGCTCTGTGCATTTCAATTTATATCAAAGAGGACGAATATGAAGGAAATAAAACTGAAAGTCAGCTGCGACCAGCCAATGACGCTGCAAAAATTCCTCATGGAAAAGCAAGGCGTATCAAGACGGCTTCTTACACGACTGAAACGGCTTGACGGCGGTATTACACGAAACGGCATAACTATCCGCAGTATTGATCTTGTCGAAAACGGCGATGAAATTATACTGCGTCCTGATACCGGTTCTCCGCTGGAGGCAGCTCCCACCCTTAAAGTGCCTGTTGCCTTTGAAAACGACGCTGTTGTTGTATTCAGCAAGCCCGGCGGAATGCCCGTTCATCCGTCGATACGTCATCAGGGCGATACCCTCGGCAACTGCTTTGCCGCTATGTATCCCGGACTTGCCTTCCGTGCCGTAAACCGCCTTGACAGAGATACTTCCGGTCTGTGCGTTGTCGCAAAGGACGCATATTCCGCAAGGATTCTCCAGAACAGCTGCAAAAAAGTCTACTATGCCGCCGCTCAGGGAGTTACACCCGAACAGGGTACGATTGACGCTCCGATTGCACGTCAGTGCGAATCAATAATTCTCCGGTGCGTCCGTGAGGACGGTCAGAGAGCTGTCACGCATTACCGGAGAATTCAGACTGACGGAAATCACTCGCTTCTGCGGATAGAGCTTGAAACCGGCAGAACACATCAGATAAGAGTGCATTTTTCGCATATCGGACATCCTCTTGCCGGAGATGATCTCTACGGCGGTTCGAGAAAATATATATCACGTCAGGGACTCCACTGCGGAGAAATGACGTTTACCGATCCGGTCACGGGAAAAGAACTTACTGTACACTCGCCGATACCGGAGGATATGAAAAATCTTTTTAAGGAGAATAATACCATGGAAAAAATTGCAAGCTTTCAGGTAGACCACACTAAATTCGGCGTGGGAATGTATATTTCACGCATTGATGATGATATAATAACATACGATGTACGCATGGTGAAACCAAACGGCGGAGTTTATATTTCAAGTCCGTCGCTTCACACAATTGAACACCTTTTCGCTACATACGCAAGAAATTCCGCATTCGGAAAGAATATTGTATATGTAGGTCCCATGGGATGCCGCACAGGATTTTATCTGCTTACAAGAGGAATGTCCCACGAGGATGCAATTTCACTTGTAAAGAGCGCATACCGCTTTATTGCGGACTATAATGAGGAAATTCCCGGCTGTACCGAAATCGAATGCGGTAATTACCTTGAGCACGATCTTGATTCTGCACAGAGAGATGTTCTTCCGCTTCTTGAAGCTCTTGAAAACTACACTCCCGAAATGCTTGACTATTCGTGGCATTTCACAAACGAAAGCAAATAAATCCCACCTTATTTGTGGAGTTATACAAAAAATCACATTACACAGAAAAAAAGCCTTAATTCTCGTTGTATTTTGCTAAAAAATTGCTATAATATTACAATGTAACCACTTTGTAACGAAAGGAGCGTCTGAATGGATATAGAAGAACAGGAACAATATCCGGAGCATCCGGATAATATATTCATGCGAACCGCAGATAAGGCTGTTGGTATGTTCGCACGTCTTGGATTGTGCGCAGTAAAAGTTCTTGCCATTGCCGCTCTCGGAGCTGTCAAGGGAATTAAGCTTATTCTCTCTGAACTGCTTGGATTCCTTTCCTTCGCTTTCAGAGGAATCAGATGGTTCTGGCGTGGAATGACGGAATCCATACGCTTCCGTACACGGCGCAACAAGGAACTCTATAACAATGTCAAAAAGGCTAAAAAACGTGGAAAAGCCGCTCATGCCGGCGCAGTCACACGCTTTGCCGGATCTTTCCTTTTCGGTGAGGAAGGTGTATTCTATACCTTATTTAACTACATCATGCCGATAGTTTCCATAGCATTTCTTATTGCTGTCGTGAGATATGGCTCAGGTCTTGAATACGGAATAGTTGTTGACTTCAACGGAAAAGAAATAGGAATTATCAGCGCAGAAGCTGACTTTGAAAAGGCTGAACGTGAGGTTCAGCAGAGAATCTCTTACGCCGAAAGCGATAAGACGCTAAACCTTTCAGCCAACTTCTCGCTTAAAATAATCTCCGATGACGACAAACTCCTCAGCTACGATCAGCTTGCCAACGAAATGCTTGCGGCTTCCAATGAGAAGCTTACCGAAGCATGGGGAATTTACATCGACGGAAAATTTATAGCCGCTGTAAAAAACAAGGACACTATACAGGAAGCACTCTCTGACAGGCTTGTAAACTACAAGGTTGACGGCGAGGTGCATAATCTTTCATATAAAAACAAGATCGAATATACACAGGGAATCTATCTTCAGGACAGCGTTATGGCTGAAAAGCCAGCGATAGATATGCTTACTTCCTCCACAGAGAAAAAAGGCGTATATATCGCACAGAATGGCGATACAAGCGTTTCTGTATGTCAGATGTACAACATGAGCCTTGAGGATTTCAAAAGGCTGAATCCATACAACGCAAGCACTTCTCTGAAAAACGGTCAGGTCGTGAATATCATCGAAACAGAAAGCTTCCTCCCTATCCAGTACGTCAGGGAGTTTGAAACACTTTCTTTCCTCGACTATGAAACAGTTGAATACGAGACAAGCGCACTTAACGTCGGTGTAAGATCAATCCTTGTAAAGGGTGCACCCGGCGAAAAGATAAGCAATACAGAAGTCACCTACGTTGACGGAATCGAAAGATCACGCAGAACAGTACGCTCTGTTGTGACAAAAGAACCCGTCATCGAACAGATAGGTATCGGAACTTATGCTGCGCGTCCTGACCCGCACTGCCGTCCTGTTACCGGATCCGGCGAAATGGGCTGGCCTCTTGACGGCGGCTGGATAAGCGATACATTTATCAGTGACCGAGATCACAAGGGGCTTGATATCGCTGCCAACGAGGGTACTGATATTTACGCTGCCGCTGACGGAGTTGTTATTTCTGCCGGCTGGAATTCCGGCGGTTACGGTTATATGGTACAGATAGATCACCTTAACGGCTATCAGACAGTATACGGTCACATGAGTGCTGTTTTTGCCGTTGAGAATCAGACTGTTACCAAAGGTCAGCTTATCGGTGCAGTCGGAGATACGGGAAATTCCTATGGTGCTCATCTCCATTTTGAAGTAAGATATATGGGTATATGCCTTAATCCGGAATTGTTCCTCAATACCGTTGACGGCACTGATGTTCCGGAGGATGAGGAATAAAATCATAATGAAGCTGTACAGCGCAACTGTACAGCTTTTTTATTTTCAATTTTTGTCTAATATTAATCACAGAAACTGTTGAAATATTTGTATTTTTATGATATAATAATAATATAGTATCGGACTTAAAATATCTGCCGTAATTGCAGATAACCCCAGACAAGTTTATAACATTATATTTTTTGAACGGAGGAATTATCATGAACAAGACTAAGGAAAGAATTATGAAAATAGCTGCTATTGCCGCAGCCATCACACTTACTGCCGGAATGCCGCTTGGAACACCAAACAGCGCAGATGCTCCGGCACAGCTTACAGCATACGCTAACACTGATTTCAACTATACTCCCGGCACACTCGGCGCAATCAATTACGCAAAATATACTGATCATATTGAAATTACTGGATGCGCAGACGGAACAACATCCCTCGAAATTCCGGATACTATCGACGGTTTGCCCGTTACTGCTATCCAGATGTACGCATTCCAGCTCTGCTCACTCAAAACCCTTACACTTCCGGATTCCATTACAAGAATCGGCGGATACGCATTCGGTATGTCAAGCGAACTTACTACAGTAAAGCTTCCAGCAAATCTTGAAGTTATTGAGCTTCACGCATTTGAAATGTGTCATAAGCTTGAAACAATAGAATTTCCTGACCACACCGTTGAAATCCACTCAAAGGCATTTGATTCAACTCCATGGCTTGACGCTAAACGCAAGGAAAATCCGCTCGTAATCATTAACGGAACTCTACTCGACGGAACAACTGCAAAAGGCGATATCGTTATCCCCGATGATGTAAAATATGTTTCTTCAAGTGCTTTTGCAAGAAACAGCAATATTACCTCAGTTATTTTTCCGCCGACAATCAACAAAATAAGCGACAATACATTCTTCTTCTGTGACAATCTCACCTCAGTTGAGGCTGTAGGCGCAACTGCTATCGAAAGCATGGCTTTCGCTTACTGCAACAAGCTGAGCAGTCTCAAGCTTTCAAACAAGCTTAAAACTATCGACAGCTATGCATTCTCTGATATTACCAATTCCGCAACCATTACATTCTGCGGTACAAAGGAAGACTGGGACAAGGTAGAAAAATCAGCAGATGATAAATTCCTCAATAATGCTAAGCTTGTCTTTGAAGACGCTCCTCCTGTTCAGGAAATTTTATACGGCGATACTAACTGCGACGGCAAGGTTCTTCTTAACGACGCTGTTCTTATCCTTCAGTACCTCGGAAATCCTGACCAGTATCAGCTTAATGAGGAAGCCCTCGCAAATGCAGACGTATGCAATCCCGGCGACGGAATTACAAACAAGGATGCACTTTCTATCCAGAGATATACTCTTAGTCTCATATCTGAACTTCCTGAACAGGCATAAAAAATCAGCCGTACATTTTAAATGTACGGCTGTTCTTATATTTACCTGAATTATATATCTTAAATTATTGCAGTTCCTTTTTTGTGAGTTCAAGTGCAGAAGCAATAACAGCATCCATGTCATAATACTTATATTCTCCAAGACGTCCGCCAAAGATGATATTCTGTTCTGTTTCTGCAAGCTTTTTGTATTCTGCATAAAGCGCACCGTTCTTCTCATCGTTGACCGGATAATATGGCTCATCGCCCGGCTTCCACTCTGACGAAAATTCACGGCTGATTACAGTTTTCGGAAGATCATTTCCATTCTTATCCTTGCCGAATTCAAACCACTTGTGCTCAATAATTCTTGTCCATGGAGTTTCACGGTCTGTATAATTTACAGCCGCATTTCCCTGGAAGTTCGGGATATCCAGCAGTTCATTTTCAAAACGAACACTACGATATTCCAATGTACCAAGTTTAAAATCGAAATATGCATCAATAGGACCTGTGTAAATAACCTTTTCTGCAATTGCATCCAGTTCAGCCTTGTTTTTGAGGTAATCTGTATCAAGACGAACCTCTATGCCTTCAAGCATATTAGCAACCATCTGTGTATAGCCGCCTACAGGAATTCCCTGATAGAGCGCATTGAAATAGTTATTGTCAAAAGTCAGGCGCACTGGCAGACGCTTGATGATAAACGAAGGAAGGTCCTTACAGTCACGTCCCCACTGCTTTTCAGTATAACCCTTTATAAGCTTTTCATAAATATCACGGCCTACAAGAGATATAGCCTGTTCTTCAAGATTTTTTGGTTCACCAGTAATCTCCTTGCGCTGCTCTGCAATTTTTTCAGCAGCTTCTTCAGGAGTTACAACTCCCCACATCTTATTAAAGGTATACATATTAAAAGGAAGTGAATAAAGTTCCCCCTTATAATTTGCAACAGGTGAATTCGTAAAGCGATTAAATTCAGCAAACTTATTTACATAGTTCCATACTTCCTTGTTATTGGTATGGAATATATGCGCACCATATTTGTGAACGTTAATGCCTTCTGTTTCTTCAGTATAAACATTGCCTGCAATGTTAGGGCGCTTGTCTATCACGAGCACAGATTTGCCTGCTTTCTTTGCTTCATGAGCAAATACAGCACCATATAATCCTGCGCCTACTACCAGATAATCATACATTTTTATTTTCCCAGCTTTCTTTTAATTGGATTCATAAGTTGATCTTTGATATTATTAACGAGTGGTTCCTTCTGAATAAGAAGTAATCCGCCATAAATACAGAAGAATAAAATTCCGGATACAAGCAGTGTGAAGAAACTGTTCCAGTTCATCCACAGTACCCAGACTGAACCAGCCAGACCTCCTGCAAGCGCAACGAACATCTTCAGATATGAGACTTTTTTGAAAATAGCTGCAGCTTCTTTTCTGAGAAACGCTATCTGTACAAGCAGAACTACAACTTCTGCAACAAGTGTTCCAATGGCTGCACCTGCTGATGAATAGCGTGGAATCAGAATAGCGTTCAAAATCAGATCAACAATTGCACCGGCAATTTCCGAATATAATACATATTTTTCCCGTCCTGTCGGAACGAGTATCTGTATGCCGGTAACATTTGACATACCGATAAGCAATAATGTCGGCATTATCAGCTGCATCGGCAGAACTGCGCTTTCAAACGCTGAACCGGATAAAAGAAGTATGCCAGCCCTTGCAAAAAAGATAAAGTAAATCATAAGCGGAGTAGAAAGAAGAACAGCAAAATTCAGCGATTTTTTCGTGATATTATGAAATTCATCCATCTTTCCGTTCTGTACATAGTACGACGCTCTTGGAAGCAGAACTGTTCCAAGTGAAATAACTATGCTTACAAGTATCGTCTTTATTTTTACGGCTGCATGATAATATCCAACATCAATGTCAGTTTTCATGAAACCAAGCATAAGCGTATCAAGATGTGTATATACAGTTGTAGCACACGCCATTGCAAAGAATACCACAACCGCTTTCATGTGTTTCTTCAGATTATAATTTCCCACAGGCTTTGTGGAAATATACTTTCTTGCGTGAATCAGATTAAAAATTGATGAGCAAGAAGATGCAAGAATTGTAATTGCACCGTATATTATATAATCATCTTCCTCATGTACCAGAAGAAACATCGCAATAAGTGCAACGAATTTGAATATTACAGCACGGATGGTAATATAGGTGTATTTTTCAAGTCCCTTATAAAGCCACTCCATACCGATAGTACTGAAAATAATACTAAGACTTATTATTATCAGCAGTGCTTTTTCGTCCTGAAACTTTGGAACAAACAATATAGAAAGAAACAGTCCTGCATACGCTATGGCTGTCATGATAAGATTAATCATCAGCAATTCATGAGCTGTTCTTGATAATTCTTCACGATTATCCCTGACTTTCGCACATGCACGGATACCATATTTCGGGATACCAAGCTGCGCAATAATCAGAAAATACGAAACTGCCGCAGTTGCAAACTGTACTTTTCCGGTTCCTTCCGGTTTAAGGATTCTTGACACATAAGGAAATGTTATCAGCGGAAAAATAAAGTTTGACATGGTAAGAAAAATTTCCATTATGAAATTTTTCTTGATTGATACCTTCTGAGATTTCATTAATCCTTCAAAACCTCCTGTAACAGAGACATTACTTTCTTTCTATTATTATTGTTTCTATCTTCATTCCAGATGAATTGTGTACAAATCAAAAACAGGAAAATAAGCTTATAAACACTTGCTGTCAAGAGGAAGCACAGAAATGTTCCTGCCCAGAAAAATAATTCTCTCCTGTTCCTGTGCATGGAATTATACACACGCAGTATAAACGGAACAAGATAAAGGAGAAACATGGGCAATCCTGTTCTTCCGAGAAATGCAGGCAAGCCGACTGAAAATCCCTGCTTATATTTTGCGAAGCGGTAAAATGCATCCGGATTGTCAAAGCCATAACCTAAAATAGGATTATGAATCCACATTTTCACACTTGCTATCAGATGATCCAGACGGACAGAAAATGATTCTCCACCGGCAGCAGATTCCTGTTTACTTTCGATAAGCTTCATTGCAAGCACAACCACAGCAATTGCTGCAATCGGAATCATAGCTAATTTCAGATATTTTATAATCTGTGTATTTCCCGTATTCCACAAATATATAACGAACATAAGCATCAGGAACAATATACCTGTTGTAGAGAACGTTGTAAGAATGGATATGCCGATAATTGCAAGAACAATGCGCCTTGGCTTGTCTCTGAAAGCGGCCTCCGCTGCAAAACCGATACAAAGCATCAGATTATACATAGGAGCCTCTATAAAGAAGCAGCAGTTTCGGTATTCTATTCCCATAAAGGAATCACCCTGAACATGCTGTGCTTCATATTGAAAATTAAAATAAGTATTTGCTCTGGCATAACGGCTGTCATATAAAAAACGTGCCATTCTTGACGGTGAAATAAGATGCAGTACAGTACCGCTTATATACAAAATCAGAGAGAGCGCCGCTATAGCACAAACTACATCAGCAAATTTTATCCAGATATCTTTGGTATCCTTCTGGCATAAACACACAAAAGAAAATGTAAAAAACGGCACAACCCATTTTACAATACCAGGAATAAAAACTCCTCCGGGAACAACGGTTGTAATAAAACTGAATAAAGTCATCAGCACTATTCCCGATGTATTTTTCACATTAAATCTGAGATCTCTGATTATAAAATACAGCACTGTAATGCCTACACACAGCATTGAAAAGATAAAACACATTCTTGACTCAGAAATGCCGTATAACGTGTCTCGTTCAAACATTGTGTAGTTATTTATTATCACAATAAATACAAGAAGGTATTCAGCTGCTGAAATCACTCTGCTTAGTTTGATTAGTCTCATCCCCCTTGACAATTGCAATGCTGTTTTTTACGGTTTTATCTTATTTTGCCTTATTCATTTTGCTCCAACAGAGTTTAGTCATTCCAAATCTGAGCAAAAGAATAAAAAACTTTAGTCTTTTAAGACCGATATACTGTACCGGAGCATTCTTTATAGATTCTGCATACGGTGATTTTTTTATAAGTGCCTTAAATTCCTGATATCTTTCCTTTTCGCTCTTTGGGTTATTTGTATTGAGGAAATAACGTTCCATTCCCTGCATAAGGTAGAGCATTACTCTTGTATAGAATGACTCCTGTGCAAGCTTTCCTTTTTTGTATTTTTTCAGAAATTCCTGCTGCTTCTCAATAATCCGGTCAATTGTTTCAAAATAATTTTCCTTGAAGCCATGTGAATACGAATTATCAAGCTTTCTGTAATGATAAATGGTCTTTTTGATGTAAGCTATCTTTTTCACATATTGATAGAGATGAAGTGTGAAAAGAATATCATCACCAAGACCTCTTACATAAGGATCAAACTTCACATCATTATCAAGTATAACAGCAGATCTTATCATTGCTCTCCACGGTGCACCGCCCCATGATCTTATAGCATCGAATTCAGGTCTTTTAATGTTTACTTTACCGCTGTTGCAGTTTACAGCAAACTGAAGTGCAGCAATGGTTTTGGAATCTGTTGTAACAAATTCCTTTGCAAAACACTCCTGTAAAACAGGACCGGATGAAGCTTCAGTCACCCATTCGCCATAGATAATATCTGCCTTTGATTTTTCTGCTTCCTTCCAGAGATTTTCAAGTGCAGTCGGCTCTAACCAGTCATCAGAATCTATTATATATACATATTCACCGGTGATATACTTGAAAGCTGCATTTCGTGCTGCTGAAACACCGCTGTTCTCCTGATGAATTACCTTCACACGAGAATCACCTTCTGCATATGCATCAAGAATCTGCGGACAATTATCCTTACTTCCGTCATCTACAAGGATCAATTCATAATCCTGAAATGTCTGCTCCTTAATACTGCCAAGAAACTTATCAATATACTGCTCAACTCCATATACAGGAGCTATTATAGTAATTTTAGGCATAACGACCATTCTCCGTTTCTTTATTATACAATAAGATCCATTTTCTTTAACAATTCATCAACTTCCGCTCTGATACCACGCTCAAATACGATCTGCGGAGCGATCATCTGGCTTGCACCATTTCCTTCGATTACAACCCAGCCATTATCTGTATGTGTAAAATCCCATCCGGTATATTTTACTGACGGAACCATTGCAGAAAGTTTTTTACTGAGCTGAATAAGCTGCTGCCAATCCGGAAGCTGATATCCAACAAATTTCAAGCCTGAATCAGGGTGACATTCATACCGGTTTTTAGCTTCATCAAAGCCATCTGTACAGAACATTCCTGTATCCTTGTCAATTCCTACAAAAATACCGCCGGCACCGCCGTTATCTACGAACGAGCCCTTTCTTCCTACCTTCATGAATGTATATGGAGCCACAATTCCTTCTCTTGTGTTGAATGTAATTACTCGAACTGTATTAACACTTGATTCATTCAGAGCAGCGAGAACACTGCACTGTTTTACACGTTCTTCAAGAATATGCGGTCCGTGAGCGATCATATCATCAAAGAACTCTGTTTCTGACATCTCACAGTTTCTGATATCCACAAGGCTGATTCCTCTGCCCATTCCCTCGTAAACTGCTTTGCTTACAAACTCCTGATGTTTTGATATAAAAGCACGATACTTTTCAAAATCACGCTTGGAACGGATATATACAGCATCTCGTCTGTAATATTTCTTGAATTTTTCATAAGTATAACCCTTATTATTGAAAATCTGTACATCAGAAAGGTCATTCATCTGATAAACGCAGCGATATCTCATAACGTCTGATACAAATTCCTGACGTTCTGCCATGCTCTTATTTTCGAGATTGAAGCAGAGATATTCTTCTGTCAGAAAGCCATATGCAAAACGGCAGAAAAGGATATCTGTGCGGAGATCCTTCCAATCACTTCTCTTGGGAATATCAGGTCTTACTTTGTTAATCCAGTTGATTGCATTTTTCGCATTTTTGGCAAGCTTCTTGCCGCTTTTGAGATACTGCTGCACAAGACGAGCTTTTTCTGCTTTGCTTGCTTCACCGGCTTCGATCTGTTCTGCTGTCATCAGCATATCATCAAGCTTACTTACTCTGTATTTTGATATACCGCCTTTGAACCATTTTACATTCGGATATCTTCTTCGTACCGAATCAATCAAGTGCTTTTTATCCATGTTCATTACTTCTCCTTTAATATTAATCAGTCAGAATTACTGATATCGTTTTACTTATTATTCAATGCATTAATCTCGTCAATATAAGGCTTGAGCTTAGGCCAGAGTCCACGCTGACTCGGCATTTCCCATACTCTTGTTCCGGGATACTCATTTCCCTCAACCAGCATTACATCATTTTCTCTGATAGCAAAATCCCAGCCGACGAATCTTACTTCCGGAACAACATTTGCAGCCTTTCCGACCATTTCTTTAAGTTTATCCCAATGAGGTATCTTAAATCCTACTATCTGTTTTCCGGAATCTGGATGCTTGACATACTGTTTAAAATCTGCACCTATTCCCTTTGTAGCAATAATTCCTGTTTTTTCATCTATTGCTGCTGCGATTCCGTTAAGGCTGAAATTATCAACACTTTCTCCTGCCCTGCCTATACGAAGTACAGCCGCCATTATACGAACCTTTCCATCTGCACATCTCAGAGTCATTACTCTCAGTGTATTGACTGATGATGGATTGAACGCACTCATTTCCGGATGCTGTTTTATAAGATCTTCAAGCAGTACAGACTTACCGGTATTTTCAGCGAAAAACTCATCAGGTGATTCAGTTGTAAAATCAACTTTTCTTGCCCCTACGCCCTGTTTGCCGTCTGAAAACTTTGCAAAGCAATTAGGATATGACTTTGCAAAATCCATAAATTCTTCCTTAGTGCAGCTTTCAAGATTAATCCATCCAAGCTTATGGAAACTGTCAAAATGCTTATTAAAAACAGTCTTATCTCTGAATATATTGAAATACTTCTTGTTATTGCACTCATAGATCATTTTGCGGAGTCTGCGGTCAGTCATATATTCCTTTCTGCCTTTTCGATTGACATTATAGAATTTATATGAAAAATACTCGCCGGCACGGATACCGCCGCAATACTGGCTGATGACCATATCTCCGAATACTAAACCCTTTTTGATAGGATTGCGATCCTTATCAAGATGGCAAAGTGAATAGTAATTATTAAATTTATCAAGAACTTCCTTAACGCTCATTTTTTTCATGCATGACGATAGTTTCTATCAGTCATACGCTCCTTTCCTGAAGAACAAGTATCATTAAAGACGCTTTTTAATCAAATAAAAATGTTCGGGTAACTTATTTAAAACTTACGATCTCATATGGAACAAGAAGATCCATTCTCTTCACCAATTCACTTATTTTCTCACGGTCACCTGCCAGTGCACCTGCCTGATGGAGATACTGACCTGATGAATTGATTTCAACAACAGTCCAGCCTTTTACCGAGTATGCAAGATCAAAACTCAGATATTTCATATCCGGCAGTCTCAGTGCAGCTTCTCTGCATATTGCAAGAGCCTTATCCCATTCAGGAAGCACCGTGCCTTTGAACTTTACACCGCTGTCAGGATGAGTTTCATAACGGTAGCCGAATTCATCACAGCCTTCAGTATTTATGATTCCATTCTTTACATCAACTGCTGTGAATACTCCACCTGCTGCTGCGTTATCTATAAACGAACCCTTTCTGCCTGCACGGAAGAAACCATGAACCGGTTCTACTCCGTCTTTTGTAAGATATGTTGAAACTCTTACTGTATTTACAGACGACTCATTGAACTGCTTCAGCAATTCATTCTGTTCAATCAGTTCTTCAAGAAGTACCTTTCCGAGCTTGCGGATTCTTCTGAAGCATTCCTCAATGCCTGCTTCCTGCTGTATATCAATCAGCTCTATACCCTGTCCTCTTGATGAACGGCAGAGCTTAGCGATGAATACAGGGTGTTTATCAACAAAGATTTTAAATTCTTTATAATCGTCGTCATTCTGTACGAACAAAGCATCTCTGAAATAAAATTCCTTAAAAGCGAAATATGCAGCTGCTTTGTCAGCAAGAAGTGACTGTGTAAAATCATTTGCACTGAAACGGAGACAAAGACGCTCTGTCTCTGACACAAATTCTCTGCGTTTTTCTACAGAACTGTTAACTCCGATAAAATCATAGAAAACAAATTCATCCGGAAAAAAGCCGTAAGCAAACCAGTTAAACACCATTTCTCTGCGAATCGGAGTTAATTCCTGCTTTGTAGAATCCTTGAACCTTGTATTTGTCTGAAATACCTTATTGATTTTCTGAGATACTTTCTCATACTGCTTTGGAAAGCGTTTTATATATTCCCGTGTAATTCTTTTCTTTTCTTCATAGCTCTGCTCACATTTATCAACGTCAGTGCGGCTCATAAGATGCTTTGTCAGCTGTTCTATCTTATACTTTGTCATTTTCTTATGTACGCTGACAGGCAGATGCGCCACTGTTTTGCGGAACAATGTTTTTTTATCCATGATTATAAACTCACCTTTCGCTTAGATACGCCATCCAATTATCATTCACCCTATCTGCCGATAAATGATATCATCAGATTTTCAGATTTGTTTTTGTTTTACAACAGTATACTTTCAATTAGCTTTAGAATTCAGGATCATATTACAAGGTCCATATTTTTCATTATATTTTCAAATGTGCTGCGCAATCCCTTGTCATCTATCATCTGTTTTGCAATAATATAGCAATTTTCATTGCCTTCCACCATTACCCAGCCATCCTTTGTATGTGCAAGATCCCATCCTACAAAATGGATTCCCGGAACCACCTCAGCTGCTTCAAACACAAGACTGCGAAGTTTATCCCAGTCTGGCAGCTGATAGTTTCTGAAGGTTGTACCAGATGCAGGATGATCTGCAAATTCTCCGCCAATTTCATCAAATCCGTCAGTAGAGATTATACCTGTTTCAAAATCTATACAAGCCTGTACACCGCCGGCACCACCGTTATCGACAAACGACCCCGGACGTCCCGTTCTGAGTGTGCAGTAAGGAACAACTATTCCGCTTTTTGTGACAAAAGTGATTACTCTGACAGTGTTTACACTTGACTCATTAAATGCAGCAAGTTCTGCTGACTGAACGATCTTTTCTTCAAGAATGTGCTTGCCTTCTGCAATAAGGCTGTCAAAAAGTTCCTGATTAGACTTTCCGCAGTTGTTGATATCTATAAGCTCAACGGAATGTCCCTGTGCCTCAAAACACTGCTTCTTTACAAAAACGGGATGTTTCTTTACAAACCGATTAAAGCGTTCAAAATGTTCCAGCAAGCTGATTGAAGTTGCATCACGCTTATAGAACTTTTGGAAACGCTTATATGTCTTAGTCTTATCATTGAAAATTTCTGCCTTCAGAAGGTTATTCATACGGCAGCGGAATGTCAGACGCAGTCTGCTTGAAATAAACTCGCTGCGTTCTTTCCGGCTTTTATTTCTCAGTCTGAATGAAAAATATTCAACAGGAGTAAAGCCATATGCAAAATAACAGAATGTCATATCTGTTCGTATATTTGCAAGTTCTTCTGAATTTTCAGGATTATTTCCCATTTCTGCATACATTGGCAGATCAGAAAAAGCGCTTGTTATCTGAGAATCAATATTTGCAGCTGCTTTTCCCCACTTATTCCGGCATTTTTCGACAATGCGAAGCTTTTCGCTCCAGTCGTTTTCACCAGCTTCAACATCTGATTCCGGAAGTGAAAATCTGTTTGTAAGCTTTATTTTTGCCAGTGAAGCAGCCTTTCTGAAAGGTGCTTTATCAGGCAGTTTGCGTATAAGTGAATTCTGTTTATTATCGTTAGGCATTTTTTGAACTCCTCATATCATATGTTTTTAAATATTTTTTCTATCATAGAGTCAAAATCAATTGTGGGCATCCAGCCGGTATGTGCAGTAAATCGTGTTGAATCAAGTCCTGCCCACAATACGATATCCTGCTTATCAAGGGTGATTTCAGGTCTGCCGAATCCAAGACGCTCTGATACATCAGCAACATGCTCTGCTGCTTCAGTAAGTGTTAAGCGCATTCTGTTCCAGCCTACATTATACACCTTTTCCCATCCGGACTTACTGCTTATCATTGCCGAGATAGCAAGAACGGCATCTTCCACATCAATAAACGAAAAACGCTGTTCTCCGCCTCTGAGCTGTATATGACCTTCTTTTGCCTGTTTGCAGAGTGCAACAATAAGATTCTGACTCTGCACTACAGGATCAAGTCTGAGATTTGTATAATCCGGAACATCTGAGGAATCAAAATATGTGCTGAAAATAACCTCAGCGGCATATTTTGCCATTGTATACTGTGTTTCCGGTGCCGGAGGCGTATCCTCAGTACGGAATTCCTCTGTTTTTCCGTATACGCCCTGAGAAGAAAGATTGATAACCCTTTCAACGCCTGACGACGATAATTTTCTGAACACTGCCGAAGCAAAATCAATGCTTGACGCTATATCAGACGCCGGTCGGTTACGGCGAGAAAAAGCCAGATGAACGGCAGCATAAATCTCTCCGAGATCACTTTCTTCTGAGATAAGCTCCTCATTAGAGATAAAACGCACACGCTTTTTGTTTTCTTCGGAAATACCTTCACGCTCAA
Source organism: Ruminococcus sp. (assembly GCA_017513795.1). Classification (GTDB taxonomy): domain Bacteria; phylum Bacillota; class Clostridia; order Oscillospirales; family Ruminococcaceae; genus Ruminococcus. The sequence continues at coordinate 8,158 of JAFXEJ010000125.1, read as the reverse complement.
GCATTGCCTCAAGCATATCAGGTGTGTATGACACACCCACGATCGAATAATCTGTATTTGTTAAAATATGGCGTGTCAGCTTACCACCGATCATTCCGTTCACGCCGGTTATCAATATTGTTTTCATATTATTTTTCCTTCATGATTATAAGCTGTAATCCAGTGCTTTCAGTACCTCTGCCGTATCGTGAGGTTCAAGAAGCACACTATTTCCGTCCTTGTCAAGCATCTGGAACAATTCATTTACCTTGTCGATTCTTTCAACAAGTTCTTCTTTTGTGTCTGCCACAACGTGTATTCTTGTTGTATCCTGCATAAGTGTACCGGCAGAATCAACGGGAATAGTATGTCCAACACCGTCACGTCTTGCAATATGAACAAGCCATGGATATGTGTTAAGTGCTTTTTCACCACGGACCTCTGCTATTGTTGCTCCCGGAACACCAAGAACATTCAGAGTTGCATACCACTTTTTGAACTTCGGATTGAATTCAACACGCTCTCCCATAGAGCCAGTAAGCGCATAATGCATCAGATGTTCAAATGTATTATAATCATTCTCATGTTCAAGAATCTGATATGTCTTACAGCCATTCAGTCTCATGCCAGCTTCATAGCAATAGAGCTTATCTTCATGCACAACTGCCTGAATGAAAAGCGAACCGTTTTTCACACCGATTCCCTTGAACATATCAATAATGCAGTCAGCATATTTTGATACAATAAGATCAGTATATCTGCTGGGATAAATATACAGGTCAGGCGCTTTTGTTGCGCTTTTCTGCGTCGTATTAAAGTATCTGTCATGAATTGCAGCAAGCTGAATATCTCCGTCCTGTGCAATAAATGTCATATTTATTTCATCGTAAGGAACATACTGTTCTACAATTGCGTCGCCGGTTTTGGAATGTGCGATTGCATTTGTGAAGCCTGCCTCCAGCTCATCTGCGTTGAAGCAGGGAGTTACACCGATTGAGCTTGCACTGTCAACAGGCTTGATAATTACGGGATATTCTATATTCTGATTGCGGATATCCTCCACACTTGTAACGATATATTCCTTTGGAACAGGAACATTATACTTCTGACATGTATGCTTGAAGTATTTTTTATTAGTACTCATCTGAAGCTGTTCTACAGTTAAAGGAGCGTAAAGTCCTACTCTGTCTGCAAGCTTTCTTACAATGGGACCAAGTCTCTCATTAAAGGCGGTAATTACACCGTCATAATGTTCAGCAGCAATAAGCTCTGCCATAGCATCTTCATCATAGGCATTGACATCGTGTGCATAGTCAGCCAGACTTTTTGCAAGTGTATTGGAATTATAATCTGCAACGCCAACGGTCACGCCGTTTCTATGTGCAAGATCTATCAGATCAACTGTATTGTTCAAGCCGCCAACAAGCAGCAGTTTTTTTCCTTTTAATTCATTTTTTATCATGATTCCAGCCCTTTTCAATCCATTCTGTACGCTTCATATCGCTCTGCAAAATGAGCACCCACTGCTATCTCACCGAATTCACACGGTTCACCGTCAGCAATTTTCATTGCATTCAATACGGTATTTACTCCCGACATACATGAATAAATAGTACCGGCAGAGAAACGAGGGTTGATTTCAATAATACGATACCCATTTTCAGTTTCAAAAAACTCCATGTTAACAACGCCATTGAGATCGAGCTTCTCCATAAGAGTGTTACATATCTCCTCAAGGACAGGATTGCTGAAAATTTCAACTGCAATGCCGCATCCGTTGGAATTTCTCAGAAGTTCTCTGCGCTGTATCTGGATTTTCTGTCCGGTAAGACTGTTTCTGATACAGTCCACCGTAACATTAGTGCCGCTTACAAAATCCTGAATAAGAATTATTTTTCCGGCTTCCTCAGCGCTGACGCTTGTTTTAAGTTCATCAAAACCGGATATTTTCCGGCATCCTGTACTTGCAACGCCCTCGACAGGCTTTATAAATAATGGATATTCTGCATTTTCTGCATCTTCAAGACTATCATACTGACGCACGGCAACCTGAGGAACATTTTCAGCCACCCACTTACCGAAGACATCTTTATAATGACACTTTTCTGCGAATTTATAATTCGGCACACAAAGCTTTGTGCCTGCTTCCATAAAACGTTCCCTGTTCTTTGCAAGATTTACTACTTCCTTGTCAATAACAGCGTAGTAATAATCAACCTGATTTTCCTTGCAGAAATTCAGTGCAAACGGAATATAATCATCGCCTGTTGAATACGGAAACTGATGAAATTCATCAACATCCAGCGATGTTGCTATCTGATTCTGTGGGTTGATATCTGCTCCGATGATATAATAACCGCCTGTTTTTTTCAGTTCACGAATCACCGCAGTTGCAGTTGCAGTACCTATCGCCGTAACAAGAACTTTTTTCATTATACTCCCACTTCTTCCTTTTTCTTCTGCATTTCACGATAAACGTTCATGCTGATTGCAATGCCGTTTTCATCATATCCGATGAAATAGCTTACGTCCTTACCGGCAGCCTGTGCGCCTCTTTTTTTGAATGTAAACACCATTTTTATAAGGTGCAGAACCATTTTCACATCAAGCAGGAAGCTTACATTCTCAACATACCACACATCATTTTCAAAGGTACGCTGAAATTTACATACTTCCTCACCCGGCACATGAATCATTCGAGGACATTCAAGTCCAGGTCTAACAGCTGTTCTCATTTTATGACGATCACACATACGATCGTAGATAAAAACAGGCTGCGGACGAGGTCCGATAATGCTCATATCGCCCTTGAGAACTGACCAGAAATTAAGGAGTTCATCGAGCGACAGCTTTCTTACGATTTTTCCGAATTTTGTTACACGCTGAGATGGCGGCAGAAGTTTTCCGTCGCTGTCTTTTTTCTCGTTCATATTGCGGAATTTAACAATTGTGAATGTTTTTCCATTTTTTCCTACTCGTGTCTGCTTAAAAATGAGTGGTCTTCCGACATCAAAAAATGTACATATTCCAAGAATCAGATTGACCGGAAGCAGCACTGTAAACGCTATTAAAGAAATGATAATATCAAAAAAGCGTTTTCCGTATCTTGTATAAAATGTGTTTTTAGGATTCACTTTCTCAGCAGTTTCGTTTTTTCGTTTCAGATTCTGCTCTCTGAGCAGCTGAGCAGCCTTTTCTTCTTCGCTTGAAATAAGGCTATTATTCCCAACTGTATTATTACTCATCTTATCACTCTGCCTTAATAGCTATTTATTTTATCTATTACATAGCTTATTTCTTCATCTGTCATACCATAATACAATGGCAGACTAAGCTCTGTCTTGCTGATTTCCTCTGCTGTAGGATAATCGCCCTCACTGAAACCGAGATCCTTATAGCAGTCCTGTAAATGGATCGGAATCGGATAATGCTTGTTTGTACCGATTTCATAGTCATTCAGATACTTTTCAAGCTGATCTCTTTCTGCACAGCGAACACCGAAAACATGCCATACAGGCACAGCATAATCCGGAACTATCGGAAGAATGAGTTTATCGTTATGTATCTCATTCAGATAGCGGTCTGCTATACGGCGTCTTTCAGCATTCAACTTATCAAGTATTGGAAGTTTTGCAGCCAGAAATGCAGCCTGCATTTCATCCAGTCTACTGTTGTTTCCCTTATAGATGTGGTGATATTTGTAATCAGAGCCATAGTTTCCAAGAGCTCTGACCTTCTTTGCGATTTCTTCGTTATCTGTAACTACTGCACCTGCATCTCCGAGTGCACCGAGATTTTTTCCAGGATAGAAACTGAATCCTGCCGCATCACCGAATGTGCCGATTTTCTGGCCCTTGTATGTTGCACCGTGAGCCTGTGCACAGTCCTCAATAACTCTGAGACTGTATTTTTCTGCAATTTTCATTATAGGATCCATATCACATGCCTGTCCGTAAAGATGAACCGGCATAATTGCCTTTGTCTTTGAAGTAACTGCAGCTTCAATTAAAGACGGATCTATATTGAAAGTATTGATATCCGGATCAACAAAAACAGGCTTTGCTCCCACATATGTTACTGCAAGCGATGTTGCGATATAAGTATTTGAAGGAATGATAACCTCATCACCTTCGCCTATATCCAGTGCTTTCAGAATCATTACCAGAGCATCAAGACCATTGCCTACGCCGACACAGAATTTTGTGCCGCAATATTCAGCAAATGCCTTTTCAAAAGCCTTGTCTTCTTCACCATCAATATACCAGGAACGAGTATAAACACGCTCGAACGCTGCACGCAGCGCACTGTCCAGCTCCTTCTCCATCGGGAGAAATGATACAAACGGAACCTTCATTATTCAACCATCCTTTATATATGTAATATAAATAACTTTATTTTTTTTCATTCTCCATAGAATCCTTCTTTTTTCTGTAGGCAATGAATTCATCATAATCCCTTATATATTCTTCGGGATCATAATATTCAGAAGCTGCCACGCAAAGAATGGATCCTGTTTCATTCCAGATCATTTCACGCCAAAGTCCGGGCGTGAGCACAAGTCCCTTTGCAGGATCATCAAGAGTCACTGTCTCACGGGATTTTCCATCGTCAAGAATAAGATCTATACTGCCGTGAGGGCAAAACAAAAGCTGCCAATTCAGAGTATGAGCATGAAATCCTCTATGCGTTCCCTTTTCCGCATCATATATCCAGTACATTCTGCGGATTGGAAACGGAACATCACGCTCTGCCTCAAAAAAAGACAACCCCCCTGCTTTCGGATCATCATAATGTGTGCTTTTTATATCAATGATTTTATAATCCATGATTATTCACCTCTAGAACATATTGAAAGGACCTCAGCATGAATATCCTCTATACTGCGCATTTTATCATCTGCGATACACTCTACCTTGTTCCATCCCAGATGTTCTGTACAATATTCTGCTGCGATCCGGCATTGTTTAAGATAAGCAACATTGCTCTCATGGATATCTTTTTTTCCGTCATCACCATTATATCGTTCAGTCATAAGCTTCTGACTGACTTCCGGATCAACCTGAAGATAGATGACAGCATCAGGTTCCGGCAATTCAAGCTGCTTGTACTCATAAATAAAGAGCCATTCCAAAAAGGCGTTCCATTCTTCCTGCGGCAGCTTTGCGCACTGATGAATCGCATTTGAAGTTGTATATCTATCCGCAACAATAACGCCTCCCTCTGAATAAAACTGTTTCCAGTTCAGATGAAAGCTTACATAGCGGTCAATTGCAAAAAAAGTAGAAGCTGCATAGGGATTAACCGAGTTTGGATCAGTTCCGAAACGGCCGTGCAGATAATCATCAAGTAATTTTGCTGCATCACTGCCGTAATTCGGAAAAGAAACATGCATAACATTATGTCCTTTGGCTTTAAGAGCTTCACAAAGCTTTGTAGTTTGAGTTGCTTTTCCGCTCCCGTCGAGTCCTTCAATAACTATTAATTTACCGTTCATAGCACCTTATCCCACACTGACGGTCTCACGATCGCCGTACATTTTTTCGTAATAGTTCTGGTATTCGCCTGAAATGATTTCCATCCACCAGTCCTGATTTTCAAGATACCACTTGATAGTCTTCTGGATTCCGTCCACAAACTTTGTCTCAGGAAGCCAGCCGAGTTCATCATGAATCTTTGTGGGATCAATTGCGTATCTCATATCATGACCTTTACGGTCAGTCACATAAGTAATAAGGCTTTCCGGCTTGCCGAGAGCCTCGCAGATTATCTTAACGATGTCGATATTGCGCATTTCGTTGTGTCCGCCGACGTTGTAAACTTCGCCTACCTTGCCCTTATGGATGATAAGGTCGATAGCACGGCAGTGATCCTCAACATAGAGCCAGTCACGGACATTAAGTCCCTCACCGTAAACCGGCAGAGGCTTGTCAGCGAGTGCATTTGCGATCATAAGCGGAATAAGCTTTTCCGGGAAATGATAAGGACCGTAGTTATTTGAGCATCTTGAAATTGTAATTGGCAGTCCATAAGTTCTGTGATATGCCTGTACAAGAAGATCAGCTGAAGCCTTTGATGAGCTGTACGGGCTTGAAGTATGAAGCGGAGTTTCCTCTGTGAAGAACAGGTCAGGTCTGTCGAGCGGAAGATCGCCGTAAACCTCATCAGTTGATACCTGATGATAACGCTGAATACCATACTTGCGGCAAGCATCCATCAGCACCTGTGTACCGAGGATATTAGTCTGAAGGAAGACCTCCGGATTTTCTATTGAGCGGTCTACATGTGATTCTGCTGCGAAATTCACTACGATATCCGGTTTTTCTTCTTCAAACAGCTTGTATACGCCCTCACGGTCGCATATATCAAGCTTGACAAAGCGGAAATTCGGATTATTCATAACAGATTTGAGTGTCGAGAGATTTCCGGCATAAGTAAGCTTGTCAACGCAGACTATCCTGTAATCAGGATAAGTATCCAGCATATGGAAAACGAAATTTGAACCGATGAAGCCTGCGCCTCCCGTTACTATAACAGTCATTGATTATTCCTCCAGTAATGATAAAATATACTTTCCGTAGTCAGTCATCTCAAGCTCTTTACCGATTTTAATAAGCTGAGCGTCATCTATGAACTTCTTTCTCCATGCAATTTCTTCAATACATGAGATATAGAAGCCCTGCATTTCCTGAACGGTCTTAACAAAGCCGCTTGCCTTGTGCATTCCCTTGGGCGAGCCTGTATCGAACCAGGTCATGCCTCTGCCCATGAGAGTTACATTAAGAAGTCCCTGTTCAAGATAAGCATTATTAACGGATGTAATTTCGATTTCACCTCTTGCAGAGGGTTTAACATTTTTGGCAATTTCAACAACGTTATTGTCATAGAAGTAAAGTCCGGGAACAGCATAGTTTGACTTAGGCTGCTTTGGTTTTTCCTCAATGGAAATAACTTTTTTTGCTTCATTGAATTCAACTACGCCGAATTCACGAGGATTCTTTACAGGATAACCGAATATTGTAGCTCCGCCGTCAACAATTTTGTTTTTCGCATCAGCAAGAACCTGAGACATTGTTGCCCCGTAGAACACGTTATCGCCAAGAACAAGACAAACATTATCATTTCCAATAAAATCAGCGCCGAGGATAAATGCATCAGCAAGACCTCTGGGCTTGTCCTGTACTGCGTAACTGATATTTATTCCTATTCTTGAACCATCCCCGAGAAGCGTTTTGTAATCATTTATATCACGAGGTGTAGATATTACAAGTACATCACGAATCTTTGCAAGAAGAAGCATTGAAAGCGGGTAATAAATGAGCGGTTTGTCATAAATTGGCAAAAGCTGTTTACTTACTGCAATCGTATTGGGATAAAGTCTCGTTCCCGCACCGCCTGCTAAAATTATACCTTTCATTATAAACCTCCAGCTGTCAAATTCATTTTCAGCATACACATTGAATGTTTTCTTTTAAAAGTCTCAAAAGCATTTCTGCCAATCTGTCCTGTCTTTTCTATTTTCATGGTACATAAATGGACAGTATAGAACTCATCAGGCAAGCCGTTTTATGTTCATTTTATTTACAATGCCCGTGTCATCATTTCTATCACAATCAATGTATTTCCGGCAAGAACAGACTCCGGAAAAGCACGCTGCGATAGAAACATCATGGCAATATAGTTCAAGTATAGTATAACATACATTATTAATGCTGTCAAGTGTTTTTATGAAAGAAAAATGTTCCCATAATGTTGGTTAAACCTAGAAATATGCCCAAAAAACGCATGCTCAGACAATATACATAATCACCAGAATTCCGCCTTATTTAACACAAATAAACATTATTTATAATCACAAATAATAATTAATATTTATTACATTCAGACATCCTGCCGTTATTATTCATGCTCCATTTTTTTAATTTTTCAAACATTATTCATTAATCGCTATATCCTTTGCATTATTATGTATTTGTTATATATTCAAACAAGAAAAATCCCTCCCGCAAAAGCAGGAGGGATCGTTTCAATTATTCATCATCTTCCTTTTTTCTGGAACGTGTGATACAAGCTGCTGTTGCTGCAAGAACAATAAATGTCAATGCAACTCTCATGCCACTGTCACCTGTCTTAGGAGGACTCTGAGTTTTACCAGTTGTTGCTGCCGGCTTCTTCTTAGTAG
>JAFXEJ010000124.1 GCA_017513795.1 Ruminococcus sp. | reverse complement strand
TCAAATGTGCGGTAGTAGGTGATATCACTGTCACCGAAAATCATTCTTGTGGCAGTTTCGGAATTTGCGCCGGAAGTTCCCTGACAGCCGATTTTTACAGCTGTATCGAGTTCGGTAGGAGGGCAGAGATAATCCGGAGAGCCTTCAAGGATAGTGCGGTTCTGAAGAATCTTGCTGATATCCATTATCGTTGTAAAGAGTGCGGCGGTACCGTTTTCAAGCTCCGGATCGCCTGTAAGTGCCTTTATACGGTCAATTACCTGCTGTTCACGATTTCCCTGAAATACGGGCATATTATGTTCTTTTTTGTAGTCTGCAACGCCTCTGCAAAGATCCATTCTATCCATGAAAAGTGAAAGAATCTTACTGTCTGTTTCGTCGATTCTGTCACGCAGCTGCTGTAAATCCATTTAACAATTCCTCCTGAAAATCATTTACTCATAGTATATCAGATTTTTTTGCAAAAATCAATAAAAAATTTAGAATAAATATATTGAAAAGACAACAGATATGTGTTATAATAATAAAGAATGTAGCGGATAGTGTGGAACTATGCAAGAACAATTGTTCTTTGTGATTGCTGTCCGCATATTTCCACGGAGTGCACAGTGCTTCATGGAAGGAGTACATCATGGCGAAAACAATAAGAATTTTAGGGATAGATCCGGGATATGCAATAGTCGGCTTCGGAGTTCTTGACTACGACGGGATACGCTTTACTCCTGTAGAGTACGGCGCAGTCCTTACCGAAGCAAACACGCCCTTTCCGGAACGGCTCAGGGCGATTCATGAGGATATCGAATATATATTTGACAAATTCAGACCGGAGTGCATGGCTATAGAACGGCTGTACTTCACGACAAACCAGAAAACCGCCATTGACGTTGCTCAGGCAAGAGGAGTGACTGTTCTTTCGGCGGCAAAAAGAAATATTCCCGTGTCGGAATATACTCCGCTTCAGGTAAAGCAGTCTGTTGTCGGCTACGGAAAGGCTGAAAAGCATCAGGTCATGGAAATGACACGTCAGCTTCTCGGACTTGCGCAGATTCCTCGTCCGGACGACGCCGCAGATGCTCTTGCCATAGCGATATGTCACGGTCACAGCACGAGATTCAGGTAAAAGGAACGATAAATATGATCTACAGCTTACATGGTCGTCTGGCGGTCAGGGAGCTTAATTTCGCTGTTATCGAATGCGGCGGAGTAGGCTACGGCTGCAGGACTTCATACAATACTATCGCACAGCTCGGCGAAACAGGCAGCGATGTCATGCTGTATACTCACCTCTACATAAGGGAGGATATGGCAGAGCTTTTCGGATTTGCCACACAGCAGGAACTCAGCTGTTTCCGTCTGCTTATTTCCGTTTCGGGAGTAGGTCCGAAGGCTGCGATATCCATTCTTTCGGATGTCACTCCGGAGCAGTTTGCTTTTCTTGTTGCATCAGGCGACAGCAAAGCGTTCACCCGCACAAAGGGCATAGGAGCAAAAACGGCACAGAGGATAGTCCTCGAACTAAAGGATAAGATATCATCAGAATCAATCAGCGGTGCGTTCACGGGAGCGGCGATTCCGTCGTCAGCATCAGCGGGAGCTGCATCCTCAGCGTCAGTATCAGAGGCGCTTGAAGCGCTCATGGTGCTTGGCTATTCACAGGGAGAAGCTTCATCCGTACTCGGAAAGCTTGATCCGAATCTCAGCACTCAGGAGCTTATCAAAGAAACTTTACGGCTTATGACAGCTGGTAAATAATAAAAGGCATCTCCGCTGTGCGGTATTACAACAGGTTGTTGAAAAAACATAGAAAAATAGTGGGATTCCAAAGGGTTTATAACCCTTTGGCGGAGTCCAGAGGCAGCGCCTCTGGTGGGGGTGGGGTGAAACCCCACATAATGCCTTAGAAGCGCTTCGCAAAGGGTGAATTTCAAAACAGTCCGGTGGACTGTTTTGAAAGAGGGAAAGCCTTGCAAGTGAAGGCGTTCCCTAAAAGAACGTTTTTCTTATGATTTTTTCAGCAGACTGAGATATCGCCGCTGTGCGGTATGGCCTTGATCTACTGCCATGACAGGCAGACTCTCAAACAGAAAGGAAGAATTGATTATGAACCTCGACGAATTATTGAAAGCAGCAATAACAGATCCCTCGAAACGCTCACTTTTCTTGCAGACTCTCATTAAGAGCGATGTTTACGTTATCTGTAAGAATCCTGTAAAGCACGAAAGAGGAAGGGAAGAAGGCGGAATTCAGCTTGAACTCGTTACCACTCAGAATCCCGACGGCGATATTTTCATCCCCTTCTTTACAAGCTATCGTGCGCTTCAGCAGTTTGCAAAGCGTTACGTTGACTGCTACAAGATCAACTGCCTGAGACTTTTCGATCTCATCCAGTCAGTATCAGCAGTTCTCAACCCCAACTCCTACGGCAAGGAGTTCTCCTCACAGGAGATCAAGAGCATCCTCATGGTTGCAAGAAACCTCAAGATAAAGGCTATTTCCTACAACGAGGAGGATACAATCTCATATCGTCCTATAGATCATTCTGTAGGTCACATCACAAAGGCGGCAGTAAAATTCCTCTCAAAGCAGCCTAACGTTGACCGTGCATTCATCATGGAAATGGTAAAGGGCTGTGAAAAGCCGCAGCTTCTCATGGTTCTCGATATGATGGGCTCTACAAGAAAGCTCTTTGTACCTCTCTCGAAGTACCTCTCAAAGACAGTAAAATACAACGAACATCTCTGTTTCATCAGCTATGAACAGGATATGGGCAAAAAGGCTGCTGCAACGGTTGATCCTTTCTATGTACGCAAGAAGCGCTATTTTGAAAAGTAATCGTCCGGCAGATATTGAATACAAGGCGGTGATACAATGATACAGACAGAGGATATGGAGTTTGCTCCGAGAGTGATCTCCCCTGAAAATACCGTTGAGGACAGCGATATTGAAGTGAATCTCAGACCCCAGACACTTCACGAGTATATCGGTCAGGATAAGGTAAAGGAAAATCTTGCTGTCTATATAGAAGCGGCAAAGCGAAGGGGCGAGCCTCTTGACCATGTTCTTCTGTACGGCCCTCCCGGTCTCGGAAAAACTACACTTTCGGCTATCATAGCCCACGAGCTTGGCGTGAATCTCCGTGTGACTACGGGACCGGCAATCGAAAAGCCGGGCGATCTTGTATCGCTGCTTACAAGCCTTACGGATAACGATGTGCTCTTTATCGACGAGATACATCGTCTTTCCCATGCAGTTGAAGAAATACTTTACCCCGCAATGGAGGACAGAGTTATAGATATCATCATCGGCAAAGGTCCGTCGGCGAGATCTATCCGCATGGACCTCAGACCGTTCACGCTTATTGGTGCGACAACAAGAGCCGGTCAGCTTTCCGCACCTCTCCGTGACCGCTTCGGCGTTATTCAGCGTCTGGAGCTTTACACGAAGGATCAGCTGACTGATATCATCCGCAGAAGTGCAATGATACTTGGTATTCCGTGCGAAACAGACGGTGCGGCAGAAATTGCCGGTCGCTCACGAGGAACTCCGAGAATCGCCAACAGACTTCTGAAAAGAGTGCGTGATTTCGCTGATGTTATGGGCAACGGACAGATCACGCAGCAGATAGTTACCATAGCTCTCGGCAGACTTGATATCGACGAGCTTGGTCTTGACAGCCTTGACAGGCGCATGCTTGAAATGATAATAAGAGGCTACGGCGGAGGTCCTGTCGGACTGGAAACGCTTGCCTCTGCAATAAATGAAGAATCCGTCACGCTGGAGGATGTCTGCGAGCCTTTCCTCATGCAGCTTGGATTTCTCGGCAGAACTCCGAGAGGACGAGTTGCCACAAAGCTTGCGTATGAGCATCTGGGATATGCTGCTCCCGATGACGGAAACAGGCAGCTGAGCTTCTGAGAAACAGTATGTTCAGATTTGCCGCAAAACGGAATATCCGCTGTAATTCGGCTCTTGACAACGCTCTTGAAGCCGGAAGGATGATAAACGGTCAGGCTTGCGGAACAGTATCGGCTTTCCGGTACGGACTCTGCCGCATGAGCTTCAACGGCTGCGAAGTTATTGCAGTTCACAACGCTCTCGTATGGCTGGGAATCCCTCAGAAGCTTGCGGATATCGCCGCATATATGGAACGCTTCAGAATGCTTATGGGAATATTCGGGTGCAGTCCGTTCAAGATCGGCAGAGCACTCACGCATTTCGGAGCTGATAATAAAAAGATAAAAGATCCGGCAGAGGCGTCTGCGTATGTAGTGACGTTCTGGACGAAAATACCGTTTTTGTCGTCGCTTCACACAGTTTTCTGCGTGAAAACGGAAAACGGAACGGAAGTCTACAACAGCAGCAACGGCTGTACGGAAGTAAAAATATATGAGGATATACGGCAGTATATCGGCAAAAAAAGACCGGTAGCCGTGTATGCTCTGAAAAAACAGAAATAAAGAACAAAGAAAAAAGGAGAAAACTAAAAATGTCAGGACTGTTCGGAACAGACAGCGCAAGAGGTCTTACCGTTGCAGAGCTTTCCTGCGAGCTTGCTATGCAGGCAGGACGAGCAGCTGCGGAACTTTTTGCCGGTGAACAGGGAGGAAAAATAATCGTTGCCAAGGACGGCGCATTGTCCTCGGCAGTGCTTGAAGCGGCAGTTTGTGCCGGAATATGCTCCTCCGGAGTGGATGCAGAAACCGTCGGAGAGCTTTCCGGTGCGGCGGCTTCATTTATTGTAAAGGAACACGATGCTGCGGCTGGAATAATGATAAGCGAGGCTACGGGAATTCCCGGAGCAAGCGGAATAACTATATTCAGCGGTGATGGAGTGCGTATCAGCGAAGAAATGCAGTTTCAGATCGAAGAACGCATATATTCCGTTACTGAGGAACGCCGCAGATTTGAAAATATAGGCAGAATGCTCAGCTGCAATACAGCCGCTGAGGAATACATCAGCCACCTGAAGGAGATAACTGAAACTCCTCCGGAGAAGATAAATGTTGCAATTGTGTGCAAAAAAGGCTTTATCGGAAGAACTGCCGAGAGTATCCTTTCTGACATGGGCGCAAGAGTTACGCTCCTTGAAGGAAACAAAAAAGAAGATTCAAAAGAAGCCGAAGATTCAAAGGAAGTTGATATTACTCCGCTCAATAAATTTGAGGTCCTCATGGATATGGTGGAAAACGGGATTTTTCACTGTGGTCTTGCAATAGAGGGCGACGGAAGCAGCATTCATGCTGTGGATGAAAGAGGCATTCCCGTTGACGGCGATACGCTTCTTGCGATAATTGCCGGATATTACAAGGAAAAAGAAGTTCTTAAAGACAACACTATTGTAGTGAATGTCATGAGCAGTCTTGGTCTGCTTAATTTTGCCGAGAAAAAAGGCATCAGGGCAGTAACCTCGGGTTCGTGCGGAAGAAGTGTTCTTGACCGTATGGTAGAGGGCGGATATAACCTCGGCGGCGGTCAGAACGGACATATCTTCATGACGGATTATTCTCCGTGCGATGACGGTCTGCTCTGCGGAATTAAACTGCTGGAAATACTCAAAGCAACCGGAAAGCCTCTCAGCGAGCTTGCCGGAGAAATGAAAAAGCTTCCGCAGATATCTCTCAATGTACGCATCAGTGACAAGGGCAGAGAAGTCTGGAAAAATGATGAGAAGATCACCGGACTTATCGAAGAACACGAAAAGAAACTCGGCACCGACGGACGCATCATTGTCCGTGAAAGCAGCGGAAATGCTCCGTTTATAAGGGTGATGATCGAGGGAACAGAATTCGGCATAATAAATGACATAGCTATGGATATAGCTCAGTGCATCAAGGACAGGTGCAGATTCTATAATTAATATAGATTCACAGCGGATCGCCAGAAGAAGGGAGAAACTGATTTGAGAACCGCAAAAAAATGGAAAGATTACATTATACTTGATACCTCTGACGGAGAAAAGCTCGAAACATGGGGCGGAGTAAGCCTTGTTCGTCCTGATCCGCAGATAATCTGGAAAACAGACAAAAAAGATCCCTTATGGAACAGCGCAGACGGTCACTATCACCGCTCCAGTCAGGGCGGCGGCAAGTGGGAATTCCGCAAAAGACTTCCGGAATCATGGTGCATATCATACGGAGATCTGAAATTCAATATACGTCCCACCGGCTTCAAGCATACCGGACTTTTTCCGGAGCAGGCTGTAAACTGGGATTTTATGGCTGACAAGATTAAGAATGCCGGCAGAAAGATAAGCGTACTCAATCTTTTCGCATATACGGGCGGAGCAACTCTTGCCTGTGCCGCTGCCGGAGCAGAGGTGTGTCATGTGGACGCCTCAAAGGGAATGGTTCAGTGGGCAAGAGATAACGCCGCTGTTTCTGGACTTTCCGATAAGCCTGTCCGCTGGATAGTGGATGACTGCGAGAAGTTCATTGCCCGTGAGATAAGACGAGGCAGACGCTACGACGCTGTAATAATGGATCCTCCGAGCTATGGCAGAGGTCCCGGCGGCGAGGTCTGGAAACTCGAAAACTGCATTTACGATCTTGTGAAGCTCTGTGAGGGAGTACTTTCCGATAATCCGCTGTTCTTCCTGATAAACAGCTATACTACGGGACTATCCCCTTCTGTTATGGGATATATCCTCGGCAGTGTGCTGACAGAAAAATTCGGCGGCGAGGTAAGCTTCGATGAGATAGGACTTCCCGTAAAATCAACAGGAATGACGCTTCCATGCGGCTCAACTGCTATATGGCAGAATAAGTGATATTACGGAAAAGGAAGAAAAATGAGCAATATAATCGAAATAAACGATCTGCACTTCAGATATGAGCCGACCGGTGAGGAGGAAGCTCCGCCGGAGGTGCTGAAGGGTATTGATCTTTCTATAAAAGAAGGTGAATTTGTAGCGGTTCTCGGTCATAACGGATCGGGAAAATCCACGCTTGCAAAGCACCTCAACGCTATACTTCTCCCGACTAAGGGAAGCGTCATTGTGGACGGCATCGACACCGCCGACGAGGGAAAGCTCTTTGAACTACGTCAGCGTGCCGGAATGGTTTTCCAGAATCCGGATAATCAGATAGTTTCCTCGATAGTCGAGGAGGATGTTGCATTTGCACTGGAAAATCTCGGCGTACCCTACGAGGAAATGCGCCGCCGTGTTGATGAATCCCTCAAAGCCGTGAAGATGTATAAATACAGGCTTCATTCTCCGGCACAGCTTTCGGGCGGTCAGAAGCAGAGAGTTGCAATTGCCGGAATAATCGCAATGCAGCCGAAGTGCATAATTCTCGACGAACCTACTGCAATGCTCGATCCGAGCGGCAGAAAAGAGGTCATGGCGACCATAAAGCGCATGAACCGTGAACAGGGTATCACTGTTGTGCTTATCACTCACTACATGGACGAAGCTGCTCAGAGCGACCGTGTTGTCGTTATGGACAGCGGAAAAATCGTCATGGACGACAAGCCTGAAAAGGTGTTTTCTCAGGTTGATCTGATGAAGAAGCTCCGGCTTGATGTTCCGCAGGTCACAGAGCTTGCGTGGGAGCTTAAAAAAGCCGGATATGACATATCTCCGGAGATAATTTCCGAGGACGAATGCGTCGAGGCGATAATCCGCCTTATGTCGGAAGATTAATACTTTAAATAACAGGGGGCATTGATTTGCCGATTCTTGAAACACAGGAGCTGACCTACGTTTACAGCCCGGGCACTCCTTTTGAAAAAACGGCTGTTGATAATGTGAATATTTCCATAGAAAAGGGCGAGATAATCGGCGTTATGGGACATACCGGTTCGGGAAAATCCACGCTTATCCAGCATTTCAACGGACTTCTCAGACCGACATCAGGAAAGGTTCTCCTGAATGGCGTGGATATCTGGGAGGACAAGACAAAAATCCGTGACGTGCGTTTTCAGGTGGGACTTGTCTTTCAGTATCCCGAATATCAGCTTTTTGAGGAAACTGTCTTTAAGGATATAGCCTTTGGTCCGAAGAATATGGGACTCAGCGATGAGGAGATAAAGCGCCGTGTTTACGATACAGCCCATGATATCGGACTTTCCGAGGAGCTTATGGAACGCTCTCCGTTCGATCTTTCCGGCGGACAGAAGCGTCGTGCGGCAATTGCCGGAGTTATGGCAATGGAGCCGGAAGTACTTATTCTCGATGAGCCTACAGCAGGACTTGATCCGGCAGGCAGAGACAAGATTCTCAGCCATATAAAGGCATATCATCAGCGGACAGGCAACACTACTCTTATCGTATCGCACAGCATGGAGGATATAGCGTCATTTGCGGACAGAATCCTCGTAATGAGCGATTCAAAGCTTTTCTGCTTCGACGAGACTGTAAAGGTCTTTTCACGGTCAGAGGAAATATCGCAGATAGGGCTTGATGTTCCGCAGATAACAAGAGTTTTCGACAAGCTGAAAAAACAGGGAATGGATTTCGGCAAGGAAGTATATACCGTTGAATATGCCAGAAATCTGCTTCTGAAAAGACTCGCTGAAAGAGAGGCCCGCTGAATTGCTGAGAGATATTACAATAGGACAGTATTTTCCGGGGAACAGCATCATACACCGGCTTGATCCCCGTTTCAAGATAGTTATAACAGTGCTTTATATCATCATGCTTTTTGCCGGCGGAACATACATCGCACTTGCGCTGGGCGCAGTATATACCGTCATTGCGATTGCGCTTTCACGCATAAAGCCGAAGATGTTCGTCAAGAGCATAAAGCCGATAATGCCGTTCCTTATTATAACGGCAGTAATAAATCTGCTGCTGATAAGCTCCGGTGAGGTGCTGTGGCAGTGGAAATTCCTTAAAATCACCAGCGGAGGAATCAACATAAGCGTCTTTATGATAATCAGGATAGTTCTGCTTATTGCCGGAACATCACTGCTTACCTACACGACCTCCCCTATTACGCTTACAGACGCTATAGAAAGGCTTTTATCGCCGCTTAAAAAACTGAAATTCCCTGTTCATGAGCTTGCAATGATGATGTCGATAGCATTGAGATTCATTCCCACGCTCATTGAGGAAACAGATAAGATAATGTCTGCCCAGAAGGCAAGAGGTGCCGAGATAGATACGGGCAGTTTCATAACAAGAGCAAAAAATCTTGTATCCATTCTGGTGCCGCTGTTCATATCCTCTTTCCGCAGAGCAGACGAACTTGCGACAGCAATGGAATGCCGCTGCTACAACGGCGGCGCAGGACGTACACGTCTCAGACAGCTTAAATCATCGGCAAGGGATTATGTCGCACTTTTTGTGACGATAGCATTTCTTGCAGCAGCAATAATTCTTAGTAAAATATTTGCCTGATATATAAGAGGAAAAAATGGAGAACACAAACGACAAAGAATATGTAAGGATCTATGAACCTGATTCCGGCGCAGAAAGAAAGAGAATGCGTCCGGAAAGCTTCAGAAAAAGCAGATTTCGCAATATAACAGAAGCAATATCAAAAAGAACAGCCGCCGTCGGAAGAAAAAGCGCAAGGCTTGGCGACCGGTTCAGAAAAAGCCGGTTCTGCGATATAATGTACGGCAAAGGTGTGCTGTTCTTTGTGCTGTCATTTTTTATACCGGCGTTCATTTTCGCCTATGGCTTCGCACAGCACGGAATACAGCCGTTTGACAGCGACGGCGACAGACAGATGCTCGTTATCGACCTGTGGCATCAGTATTACCCGTTTTTCCGTGTGGAACGTGAAAAGCTCCTGTCAGGAGGCTCGTTCCTTTATTCGTGGCAGAACGGACTCGGCTCGAATTTTCTGTCGCTGATAGCCTACTATGCCGCAAGCCCTATCAACTGGGTATCGGTATTTTTCGGCGCAGATCATGTAAGAGAAGCACTGTCGTTTATTCTTGTGGGAAAAATCGGTTTCGCCGGAGCATTTTTCAGCTGTTTCCTGCGGTATACCTTCAAGCGCCGTGACTTCTCACTGTGTATATTCTCGTCCATGTATGCTCTGTGCAGCTATATGCTCGGATATTACTGGAACGTCATGTGGGTGGATACGATAGCGCTGTTTCCGCTTGTAATGATGGGAATAGTCGCCATAACCCGTGAGGGTAAATGGAAAACATTCACCTTTGCGCTTGCGCTGTCGCTTTTCTCGAACTACTATATAGGCTTGTTTACCTGTATTTTCTGCGTATTCATGTTTGCGGCTTCGGGAATAATCGAATTCAGAGGAATAAAAGATCTTCTGCGTAAATTTTTCATCATGGTGCGTTCTTCAGTGCTTGGAATTGCACTTGCGGCGTTCATACTTCTGCCGGCTTATTTCGGACTTCAGCTGACATACAGCACGAACAATAAATTTCCGGAGGAAACTATACAGAACTACAAGTGGAACGAACTTTTCTCCAACATGATATCATATAAGAATCCTACTGCCCTTGAGGGACTGCCGAACTTTTCCAGCGGAATGCTTGCTGTAATGCTTATCGGAGTATTCATGCTGTCATTCGGCGTGAAGATAAGGGAAATGGGAGCATATTCCCTTATGCTTGGAGTCATAGTCGTAAGCTGTAACATAAACAAGCTTGACCTGATATGGCACGGACTTCATGTGCCGAACCAGATACCGCACAGATACGCATTCATATTCAGCTTTGTGCTGATAGCAATGGCGTACAGGGCATACGATGTTCTGCTGAAAAACGGCATAAAGGTGTATCAGCTTCTGCTGATGCTTGTCGGACCTTTCCTTGTATTCCTCTGCGAGAGGATGTATTATGTCAAGGATGCCGACGATCCGAAAAAGGAAATTCTGCATATCCGTGAGATAGGCTTCGGAAATGCAGAGAAATATGCGGCACTTATCGCTCTTGGTCTGCTGATACTTTACATGACTTCAAGACTGATACCGCTTAGAAATAAAAAACTGAAAAACAACATTTCCGGCACAGTGCTGATAGCCGCAGCGGCAGCAGCGGCGGTATGCATAATAATCTGCATATATAAATATGTATACAAAAAAGAAAAGCTTGATATTTCTGATTCCGTAGAGAAGTCAATGATAATCACGGCGGCGTATTTCATGGTATTTCTTGCTGTAAAGGTATTCCCGTTCAGAAGAACGGCTGTAAGGAATTTCTTCATGACGGCAGCAATAGGAATAGCCGTATTCTCCGAGCTTGTAAGCAATACGAGAATCGGTCTGCATACGCTGAATCCTTCGGCGTACAACAGCTATCCGGCTAATGGCCGTGAAGTGCAGTCGCTGCTCAACAAGGCTGCAAACGGCGAGGATGATCTTTTCTACAGAACGGAAATAGCCGCACCGTGGACGCTAAACAACGGCGCACTTTACGGATATAACGGCATTTCGCAGTTTTCATCGACAGCCATCGTTGATGTCACTACACTTTACTCACGTCTTGGACTTTACGCTTCTGAGGCTGGAAACAGATATTACTACAGAACATCAACTCCGGTAGTAAATTCACTTTTCGGACTGCAATATATCATCGACAGCAACGGACCTCTCAACACTGAGGAAAAGTTCCTTGAATACTACGATTCATCCGGTCCGTCATATCTGTACAGGAATAAATATCCGCTGTCGCTCGGATTCATGATGAATGAGGAAATCCTTGACCTTGAGGACAGCGCCGGACTTAATCCGCTGGAATTTCAGAATACAATAGTGAAGCTTTCCACCGGAATCGAGGAGCCGCTGTTCAATGCATACGGAGTTACTCTCGTTGAGCGTGACGGCATTGATGTAACGAAAAACGGCTTCGGAAATTATACCTTCCGTGTCACAGCAGAGGAAGGAACAGAGGCGAAGGTGACATACAGCTTTGCCGGAGAAAAGGACGCTGTTCTTTATGCTTATGTCGGTTCATCAGGAAGCGGCATCAAGGATGTGAGAGTAAGCTGTGACGATCTCTGGGTAATGCCCAACGACGACGGAAATCCCAAGGATATCATCAAGTCCTATCCGCTTGTCATTCCTATGGGAAACAGCGGCGAGGGTACGATGTCCCGTGTGCAGATGAAGGTGAGAGAGGATAAGAAATCCGGAAATTATCAACTGAAAACATACACAATGGGACTTGATCTCTTTGAGGAATTCTACAGCAGACTTGCAGATGAACAGCTTGAAATAACAAGCTTTAAGGATACTAAGATAGAGGGAAAGATAAATGCAACAAAGGACGGAGTAATGTTCCTGTCCATTCCGTATGAAAAAGGCTGGTCGGTGTATATCGACGGCAAAAAAGCCGATACTTTCAAGGTGCTTCACGCAATGCTTGGAGTAAAGGTTTCCGAGGGAAATCACGATATCGTGCTGAAATATTCACCGGAGGGCTTCAAGGGCGGTCTTGCCATAACAGGTGCGGGAACGCTCAGCGTCGGAGCACTTATCTGGTACGATCACCGTAAAAAATACAGAAAAAAGCGCAGAGGCAGAACGCCGGAAGGCATTTCCCGTGATATTGATGATCTTGCGGAGGATGCAGAGATCGCCTTAGCGGTTCAGAATACAGAAATATACGATCAGACCGGCGAAACAGAAAGAACAGAAGAAATTCCGGAAAACAAAACGGAAGCGGAGGCAGAAAATGAGAAATCTGAAGGTAATGACAGCCTATCGGGGGACTAAATATCATGGATTCCAGCGGCAGAGCAATGCCGTGACGGTTCAGGAAACACTTGAAAAGCACCTGTCGAAGGTACTCAACGAGCCGGTGACTATCACCGGCTGTTCAAGGACAGATACGGGAGTTCACGCAAATAATTTCTGTTTTAACGTAAAGACAAACAGCAATATATCCTGTCTGGGATTTCAGAGAGGAGTAAACGGCGAGCTTCCCGATGATATTTCGATACTCAGCTGTGAGGAAGTTCCGCTTGATTTCCATGCACGATTCGACTGTGTGGGCAAGGAGTATATTTACAGGATGCACTGCAGCGAGTCAAAGAATCCTTTTGCGCCCGATCTGATGTTCCACTACAGGCGGAAATTCGATATCGAAGCGGCAAGAAAGGCGGCGGAGTATCTTGTAGGCGAGCATGATTTTGCGTCTTTTTGTGCCGATTGTACTAATGTTTCAACAACGGTACGCACAATATATTCATTTGAAATAGAAAATTGTGGAGATTCAGTGACAATGCTTGTAAAAGGCAATGGTTTTTTGTATAATATGATTAGGATCATTGCAGGGACGCTTATAGACGTCAGTGAAAAGCGTTTTTCCCCTGATGACATCCCGGAAATACTCAGGGCAAAAGACAGACTGAAAGCCGGCAGAACAGCAATGGCTCATGGACTGTATCTTAACAGGGTATTCTATTCCGCTGATGAAATATAGAAAGGGTGTGAAGCTTCTTGCCGAGAATGTATGACAAAGACGATATAGTTGATCTTAAAAACAGGAAAATCAGACAGCGCCGCATGAAAAAGCTGCTGATAATCCTCATTGTCGCAGTGCTTCTGGTAACGCTCTTTGCTACAAGAAGTCTGTGGATACCTATAATAAAAGGCTGGGGAAATCACTACAAGACAATAGTAAACTCAGGAAAGCTTGCAGACGGAAATTTCCCTATAGATGTGGACGGCGGCGAAGATTATCAGATCCGCTACACTGTTGAACGAATAATGGTTCAGAGTGACAATAATCTTTACATATATGATATTGACGGAAGCAGGCTGAAAAAGCGTCAGCACGCATATACTAATCCTAAGCTGTGCGTTGCAAACGGAAAGGCTCTTATCTACGAAAGCGGAGGAAATGAATTCTCCGTTGAGGACGAGGATGAAGTATACTACAGCCGCCATTTCGACAATAACATATATTTTGCAAGACTCAGCTCCGACGGAGTTACGGCTGTCGTTACGGAATCCGAAGACTACAGCTGTGAGCTTAAAGTATATGACAAAAAGGGAACTCTCATCTATGAGAGAAAATGTACAGATATGCTCGTTGATCTCAGCTTCATAAACGAGAGCAAGGGCTGCGTACTTGGATTCCTGTCAGCAGAAAACGGACAGCTCACCACAAAGATAAGGGAGATAAGCTTCACCAAAAAGGGTGAAAAATGGACATCTCCCGGCTTTAACGCATGTGCTTATGAGATATATGGTTCTTCTGAGGGAACTTTCATCTACGGCGATACAGCATGCGGATATGTTGATCCGGAAGGACAGATAAGCTCCTATTATGAATACGACGGCGACTGCGTATCGGGAGCAAGCATGAGCGGAAAATCAGCAGTTGTAATAAACAACGACGACAGACGTGTGTATACGGCGGCACTTTTCTCAGGAAACGGAAAACAGCCTCTTATCGTGGAGCTTCAATCTCCGGCGGTGGCAGTATCTGTTTTCAGAGGACTGGCATATATCCTCACACAGGATGAAGTGCTTGCATACGATTTCAAGGGAAATCTTCGTTCAACGGCAAAGGTAAACGATTCATATTCCGGCTTTGTCAGAAGCGATGATCATATTTTCCTTAAAGGATACGATAAAATAGACCGTATTGATTATGATACATGAAGATGATGAGAAAAAAGGAGGAATGACGTAGTTATTTATTGCTTCTTCAACTAAACCTTGCCGGAGCCTTTTTGACAAGGTATAATTGGTGACGCAATGCTGTGTCAGACAATAGTTATGGGTTCACAATTTTGGTGGTTTTATGATGTGCTTGCAGTGGCAGCGATACTCGTAATGGTATTTCTGTCCGGCAGGAGAGGAATTTTCAAAACACTGATTCATTTTGCCGGATATTTTCTGGCAGTTATATTAGCATTTTCTATAAGTACTTCCATTGCGGACGGTTTATTTAAAAATGGTGTGAGAAACAGCAATGTCAAGAAGCTGAGATCCTCTCTGAATGAAACTGATTTTGTCAGCGATGTAGTAAATTATATTGAGGATGAATTTGAATTCTCAGGTGATATAAATGCAGAACGCATCAAAACAATTTATACTGAGAAAAACAGCCTTGGCTACAGCTTTGACGAGCAGATATATCAGTATGTTTCAAGCATCTATGTGGGTAAGATAGGCAATGAGAAGAATTTCTATGAAAGACTTCATAAGGGTTATGCAGAAATAATCAGCGGCATTATATGTGAAGATCTGCTTGCATATGCCGGCGAAACGGCTTCAAGATCAATTATCGATAAGCCGCAGCAGATGGATGAGCTTATTCCGCTTCTCCTTGAGCATGAGGATCGCAGCGGTGCAGCAAAATACATAGCCGATAAGTATACAAAAGTGCCGTATACAAGCCTTATCAGACTTATCAGCTTTTTGGCTATCATGTTGGTGATAGTCGGAATTACGGTATTCCTGACGAACACTACATTCAAAACTCCCGGCTTCCAGACACTCGGCTCGCATATCGGCGGCGGAGCTGTCGGTGTACTGCTTGGTCTGGTGGTAGTTGTATTCATTGCTGCCTGTGTTCGTCTTAATGTAATATGCGGCGAGGACAAAATGCTGTTCTTCAATAACGAAGCTATTGATAAAACATATCTGTTCAGACATATATATGACTTTATAGTGTCAAATCTTTGATAATTAACAGGAGGATTCTGGTTCATGATACCAATGTGCAGCAACTGCAAAAAGAGACCTGCGGTAGTGTTTATCACCACAATGCAGGGAAATGAAAAAAAGAACGAGGGA
Organism: Ruminococcus sp.; assembly: GCA_017513795.1. GTDB lineage: Bacteria > Bacillota > Clostridia > Oscillospirales > Ruminococcaceae > Ruminococcus. The sequence goes on along the minus strand of JAFXEJ010000124.1, from coordinate 35,078 downwards.
CTCTGCCTTACCTGCGCAAGGGAGAGGAATATCCCGCAGGTGACAGAATATATGGATAAACTGGGCATTACCGGTGATGAACTCGATCAGTTCTCCGACCAGATGATGGGGATGCTTGACGGGGACAGCTTTGAAATGGGCGGTTCCGGACTCATGCCTGATTTCATCTCCAATATGTTCGGAATGAACAGCGGAGATTCTGACGGCGAAAAGAGTGAGGATTCTGCACCGGAAAAGAAGAATTCCAAGGACGGCGAAAAGGAAAAAGGCGAAAAGAAGGGAATATTCGGCAAAAAGGATAAAAAGAAGGAACTTAAATTCCTTGGAAGCTACTGCACAAATCTTTCCCAGAAGGCGGCTGATGGTCAGCTTGATACGATCATCGGACGTGATAAGGAAATCGCCCGTGTAATACAGATACTTTCCAGAAGAACGAAGAATAATCCGTGTCTTATCGGTGAGCCGGGCGTCGGAAAAACAGCTATTGCAGAGGGTATAGCTCTGCGCATAAACGAGGGAAATGTTCCCTTTAATCTTGAAGACAAGAAGGTATATCTCCTTGACCTTACAGCTCTTGTTGCCGGAACACAGTTCCGTGGACAGTTCGAAAGCCGTGTAAAGGGGCTTGTTGACGAGGTAAAGCGAGAGGGAAATATCATCCTCTTTATCGACGAGGTGCATAATCTTGTCGGTGCCGGAGATTCAGAAGGCTCCATGAATGCTGCAAATATCCTCAAACCTGCGCTTTCAAGAGGCGAGGTTCAGGTAATAGGCGCAACAACTTTCGGCGAATACAGAAAGTACATCGAAAAGGATTCAGCTCTTGAAAGACGTTTCCAGCCGGTAACTGTCAACGAACCCACAGTTGAGGACACAGTTGACGTACTTCTCGGCATAAAGAAGCACTACGAAGAATACCACAAGGTACACATTTCGGATTATCTTATCAGAGTGTGTGCAGTTCTTTCTGAGAGATATATCACCGACAGATTCCTCCCCGACAAGGCAATTGACCTTATGGACGAGGGCTGTGCAAGAGCGTGCATCCGTTCACCTGAAATCGCAGAATACGCAAAAATCACCAAGGAAATCGAAGTTCTGGAGGGAATGGAAAAGTCCATTTCCGAGGAGAATGAGATAGATTATCAGGCTCTTGCAGAGGTAAAGGGAAAGCTTATCCATGCTCGTGAGAATGCCGGAAAGCTTAAAGAAAAGGCTGAAAATATTCAGGTAACTGAGGAGGATATCACCAAGGTCGTTGAGCTATGGACTGGTATTCCCGCAAGCAAGATTGCAGAAAATGAGTTCCTGAAAATCGCAAGGCTTGAGGGCGAGCTTAAAAAGCACGTTATTGGTCAGGATGAAGCTGTTGAAACTCTTGCAAAGGCGATAAAGCGTACAAGAGTGCGTCTTAATAAGCGCCGCAGACCGGCATCATTTATCTTTGTCGGACCTACAGGCGTCGGAAAAACTGAACTTGTAAAGTCGCTTGCAGAGGAAATGTTTGATTCCCCTGAGCCGCTTATCCGTCTTGATATGACGGAATATATGGAAAAACACTCCGTTGCGAGAATGATAGGTTCTCCTCCCGGATATGTAGGCTACGACGAAGCCGGACAGCTTACTGAAAAAGTCCGCCGCAGACCGTATTCCGTTATTCTCTTTGACGAGATCGAAAAGGCGCATCCTGATGTAATGAATATCCTCATGCAGATTCTTGACGAAGGCAGGGTTGATGATGCTCATGGCAGAACGGTAAACTTTGAGAATACCATTATCTGCATGACATCAAATGCCGGTTCTACGGATAAATCCACAGGCGTAGGCTTTAACAGAACGGCAAACGAAATCTCAAAAGACAAGGCTATAAAGGGACTGAGAGAATTTCTCCGTCCGGAATTCATCAGCCGTATCGACGAGATAGTTGTGTTCAGACAGCTTGAAAAGCAGGATTTCGCAAAGATTGCTGCACTTATGCTCGATGAAATGAAAGAGCCACTCTCCGAGAAGAATATTGAACTTGAATATTCCAATAGTGCTTTGGAACTTATCGCAGAAAAGGCTTACGGAAAGTCCTACGGCGCAAGAGATATCCGCCGTGTTATCAGACAGGAAATCGAGGATAAGGTCGCTGAGATAATTATCGAAAATGCATCCGGAACAGACCGTATTACCGTTGATGCAGAAAACGATGAACTCAAAGTTGCCGGTATTAAAAATCAGTGATTCTTTTATGGAGAACCTTTCCTCAGAAAGGTTCTCCCCCGATAAATGCGTGTAAATTCCAATATAAGAAATATTGTTATGTAAAACTTGCTTTAAAACAGCTCTTTTCAGAGCTGTTTTTTATTGTTTTCTACAGATTTCCTGATAATCCGACATTTACCGCTTTATTTTTTATAAAAAATAATGTATAATAATAGTGTATCGGTTATATAATCGAACAACAGGATTATGAGGTGTACAGCAATGAAAAAATATTCTCTTGGAATAGATGTCGGCTCAACTACCGTAAAGTCAGTAATCACTGACGCAGAAGGAAATATCATATATTCAAAATACCAGCGTCATCTTTCAAAGGTAAAGGAAACTGTTATAGATCAGTTAAAGCTTATACAGGCGGATTATCCCGATGAAAGTTTCACGGTATGCATTACCGGATCGGCTGGTCTCGGACTTGCAAATTCAGCTGAGATTCCTTTTGTACAGGAAGTTCACGCCGCATTTCTTGCGGTTAAGAGAAAGCAGCCCGACGCTGACGCCGTTATCGAATTAGGCGGAGAGGACGCAAAGATAATCTTCCTGACCGGAGGCGTTGAACAGCGAATGAACGGTTCATGTGCCGGCGGAACAGGAGCATTTATAGATCAGATGGCAACGCTTCTCGGCATTACAGCTGACGAGCTTGACAATCTTTCGCTTAATTCGCAGAAGATATATCCCATAGCATCACGCTGCGGAGTTTTCGCAAAATCGGATATACAGCCGCTTCTCAATCAGGGCGCACGCCGTGAGGACATTGCGGCAAGTATTTTTCAGGCGGTAGTGGATCAGACAGTTTCCGGTCTTGCACAGGGACGCTCTATCGAGGGAAAGGTACTTTTCCTTGGCGGACCGCTTTTCTTCCTCAAAGGACTTCGCAGAGCATTTGTAAAGACTCTCGGACTTGACAGCGAGCATGCTGTATTTCCGGATGAAGCACCGGTTTTCGTAGCATACGGCTGTGCTGTATATGCTTCATCGGCTGAGGATGCTTACACAACAGAGGAAATTATCAGAAAAATCACCGAAGCAAAGGCTTCTGACGATATAGTAACAGGAGATCCCCTTTTCAATTCTCAGGCTGAGTATGATGAATTCATCGAACGCCATAAGAAATTCGATCTTGGTTATGCAGATATCCGTACATACAAGGGCGACGCATATCTCGGAATAGACGCCGGCTCTACCACCACAAAACTCGTGCTTATTACGGGCGACGGAAGAATGCTTTATCATCATTATTCTTCAAATCAGGGACAGCCTCTTGATAAGATTGCCGATCAGATAAAGTGCATTTACAAGGTAATAAATCCTGATATAATTATAAAAGGCTCAGCAGTTACGGGTTACGGAGAGGATCTCATCAAGGCAGGACTTTCCATAGACCACGGCATTGTTGAAACCGTTGCGCATTTCAGAGCAGCAGCGTATTTCTGTCCGGAGGTTGATTTTATCATTGACATCGGCGGACAGGATATCAAGTGCTTCAAGATAAAGAACAAGAGCATTGACAGCATCATGCTGAATGAGGCGTGTTCATCCGGCTGCGGATCGTTCATCCAGACATTTGCGATGGCTCTCGGATATGATATTGCAGAATTCTCACAGCTCGGACTTTTTGCAAAGAATCCCGTTGACCTCGGTTCAAGATGTACGGTATTCATGAACAGCTCCGTAAAACAGGCGCAGAAGGACGGCGCAACTGTTGAGGATATCTCAGCAGGACTTTCCTCCTCTATTATCAAGAACGCTATATATAAGGTTATCCGTGCGAAGTCTCCCGACGAGCTTGGAAAGAATATCGTTGTTCAGGGCGGAACCTTCCTCAACGACGCAGTACTGCGTTCATTCGAGAAGGAACTCGGCAGAAATGTCATACGTCCGGCGATATCAGGACTTATGGGTGCATTCGGATGTGCTCTGTACGCTATGGAGAACGCCTCAGAGAACGGTTCTTCGCTTATTTCAGCAGAGGAACTTGCCGGATTTGATTATACATCACGTTCAGCAAACTGCGGAGGATGTACGGCTCACTGTCAGCTGAATATCATCAGCTTCGGCAAGGGCAGAAGATTCATCTCCGGAAACCGCTGCGAAAAGGGAAGCGGTACTGTTCAGAAGAACAAGGTGCCGAATCTCTACGAATACAAATACGACAGCATTTTAAATACAGTAAAAACACACCAGCCCAGAAAATACCGTGGTACAGTAGGACTTCCGCTGACACTTGGCTTCTATGAGCAGCTTCCTTTCTGGCATACGCTGTTCACAACGCTCGGATTCAGAACAGTAGTTTCTGATGAAAGCTCCCGTGCGATGTACTATCTCGGACAGCACACAATTCCGTCCGATACAGTGTGCTATCCGGCAAAGCTTGCCCACGGACATATTGAAAATCTTCTTGACAAGGGCGTTGATTTCATTTTCTATCCCTGTATGAGCTATAATCTCGACGAGGGCGAAAGTGATAATCACTTCAACTGTCCTGTAGTTGCATATTATCCGGAGCTTCTGCTTGCGAATAATCCCCGTCTTAACAGCGAGAATTTCAAGTATCCGTATATGGATCTCAACGTAAGAAAGAACGTTATCAGAGTTCTTACGCAGACTCTCCGCAAATACAACATACGAGGAAGGATTTCTGCTGCCGTTGACGCTGCATATAAGGCTCTGGAGCTTTATCATACTGATATCGCAAGCAAGGCAAGGGAAATCATCGACCGTGCCCGTGCTGAAAACCGCAAGATAATAGTTCTTGCCGGACGTCCTTATCACATCGACAAGGAAATAAATCATGGTATCCACAAGCTTATAACAAGTCTCGGAATGGCTGTCATCACCGAGGACAGCATTGCGGCTCTTGCGCATACTCCGAAGCTCGGCGTACTCAATCAGTGGACATATCATTCACGTCTTTACCGTGCGGCGAAGTATGTCACAACTCAGCCGGATATGCAGCTTGTACAGCTTGTTTCATTCGGCTGCGGAATTGACGCAGTTACCGGCGACGAGGTGAGAAATATCCTCGAAAGCCGTGGAAAGCTCTATACACAGCTTAAAATAGATGAAATAAACAATCTTGGTGCGGCAAGAATAAGACTGAGAAGCCTTGTTGCCGCAATGAAATGATCCTGACCGATAATCAGGATACAGGAGGTATCTGAATTGCCTGAATATACGATTTTTACCGAGGAAATGAAAAAAACTCACACTATCCTCGTTCCCGATATGCTGCCCATACATTTCAAGCTGTTTATTGCAGCGTTCAAGGCAGAGGGCTATAAAATGGAGCTTCTCCAGAACGATTCACGTTCCGTTGTTGACGAGGGACTGAAAAATGTCCATAACGATGCCTGTTATCCGGCTCTGCTTGTTATAGGTCAGTTTATGGACGCTCTCAAAAGCGGAAAGTATGATCCCGACAAAACTGCGCTTCTTATCACGCAGACGGGCGGCGGATGCCGTGCTTCAAACTACATCCATCTGCTGAGAAAGGCTGTGGATAAGAATTTTCCGCAGGTTCCCGTTGTATCGCTGAATTTCAGCGGACTTGAAAAGGAAAGCGCATTCCGTATCGCACCTAAGGTTTTTGTAAAGCTTCTTCATGCGATACTTTACGGCGATCTCCTCATGACTTGCTACAATAAGTGCAGAGCATACGAGATAAACAAGGGCGAGGCGGCAAAAATGCTTGCAAAATGGCAGAACCGCCTTGGAAATATCTTCTACAAGAACAGCAATCTTTACCTTAAAACAAAGAAGATATATACTGATATCCTCAACGATTTCGCAGAAATAAAGCTCAGTGACGAAAAGAAAGTCCGTGTAGGAATTGTCGGCGAAATTTATGTAAAATATTCTCCGCTTGCAAATAATCATCTGGAGGATTTCCTTATTTCAGAAGGCTGCGAACCTGTTGTGCCGTCGCTGCTGGAATTCGTTATGTATACGGCGTCAGCTTCGTTTAATAACGCAGAGTTATACGACAGCAAGACTACACGCTCACGCATATTCAAACTTGCATATAAGTTTGTATACGCAAAGCAGAAGGAACTTATCAACGTCATGAAGGAACATGGTGCATTTGAGGCTCCGCACGATTTCGAGCATCTTCGTGCACTGGCGGATAAGTATATCAATCAGGGCGTTGTTATGGGTGAAGGATGGCTTATTCCGGCTGAAATGGCGGCTCTTGCCAAATCGGGAGTGGAAAATATCATCTGCGCTCAGCCTTTTGGATGTCTGCCTAACCATATCGTCGCAAAGGGAATGTCCCGTGCTATTAAACAGGATAATCCGAATGCCAATATCGTGCCTATTGATTACGACCCCGGCGCAACAAGAGTTAATCAGGAAAACAGAATCAAACTCATGCTCGCTAACGCTCGTCTCTGACATGAAAAACATCTCCTTCCGGAGTAACTTCCGGAAGGAGATTTTTTGTTTTTTGAAGTGCGAAAAAAATATTAAAAATAGTATTGACAAGTACAGAAATCCGTTGTAAAATAATAATATATCAGATAAAAAAATGATAGAAAAAAGAGAGAAAAAAGAGATATAAAAAAGAACAAAAGGAACAAAGGGGTAGTATAATGGTATTCAGCAGCTTGGAGTTTATTTTTATATTCCTTCCTGCATTTTTTATTGTATACGGGGTTGTGCCGAAAAAATACAAAAACGCTGTTATTTTTGCAGGGAGCGTTATTTTTTACGGCTTAGGCGTCGGGAAAGCGGTATACATATATCTTTTTCTGCTTACGATGCTTCTCAACTTCATTGTGGGACAATTCATTGAAGCATACCGGCGAGCGGCAAAGCTATGGCTTACGTTTGGTGTTATATTCAACTTCTGGTGGATGATTTTCTTCAAATACTGGGGCTTCGGCACAGAGAATCTCAATGCGATATTCAATTCATCGCTGACGGTAAAGGATATCATTCTTCCGATAGGAATAAGCTTCTACACATTTCAGAATGTTTCGTACATTGCCGATGTCTACATGCGCAAGACTAAGGCTGAAAAAAGTTTTATAAATTACGGCGCATATTTAAGCATGTTTCCGCAGCTTATCGCCGGACCTATCGTCACCTATGATAAAGTTGCAAAGCAGCTGAGGCATCGTACTCACAGTGCCAAAAAGGTCGAGGATGGTCTGAAAACCTTTACCATAGGTCTTGGATATAAAGTACTGCTTGCGAATCAGGTTGCCGGTCTGTGGAAGGATATCTCAACGATAGGTTTTGATTCGATTTCTTCAAGACTTGCATGGATGGGTGCATTTGCCTATTCCTTCCAGCTCTACTTTGATTTCTGCGGATATTCGCTCATGGCAATAGGACTTGGACGAATAATGGGATTTGAACTTCCGCAGAATTTCAATCATCCGTATATTTCCAGAACAATGACGGACTTCTGGCGCCGCTGGCATATGACGCTTGGCTCATGGTTCAGAGATTACATATACATTCCTCTCGGAGGAAACAGAAACGGAAAAGCCGCCATGGTACGCAACACCTTTGTGGTATGGCTGTTTACCGGTCTGTGGCACGGCGCAAGCTGGAATTTCATAGTATGGGGACTAGTTCTCTTTGCTATAATCATGCTGGAAAAATTCTGCTTAGGAAATTTCCTCAATCGTTACAAATTGTTTGGTCATGCGTGGATGATAGTGATAATTCCCGTAACATGGCTGATATTTGCGATTACAGATTTCAGCGAGCTTGGAACATATCTGAGCAGACTGCTGCCGTTCACGCACGATAAAGATACAGTGCTGTTCAAAACGGATTACGCAAAATACTGGGGAACATACGCAAAGTACCTGATAGCCGGAGCAATATTCTCAACACCGCTTCCGGAACATGTGTATAAAAAGATAAAGAACTCAATATTCTGCAGGCTGCTGCTGATTACGGTATTCTGGGCGTCAGTATACTGTATGTATAAGGGCATGGATGATCCGTTCATGTATTTCAGATTCTAAATAGAAAAAATAAAGAACAAAAGAAAAAATTTCAGGAGACAAAAAAATGAATAAATTTAAACAGTGCACATACACGATGATCCTTCTGTTTACCTGCCTTGTTGCATCACCGATGATCTTCAAGCAGATCTGGACAAACAGCGCCGAGAAAAAGAAGGAAACAAAAGCAGCGATAGAGGATATCGACATTTACAAGGGAATTGAAGATCCGTCAGAAGCCCCTAATGCTTCTGCTCCGGCAAATGGCGCATTACAGCAGAATTCTCCGATGGTTCCGAACGGAAATGCAAATACTCCGCCAAGTGAGCCTATGGTTTCACAGCCTACAGGAGGAGCTCCGGATCAGGTATATCATACTCTCGATTTCGTCAGAGGGGATTACTCCTACTTTGATAATGCCCTGTTTATCGGTGATTCCCGTACAGTGGGAATCCGTGAATATGGTTCGCTGGGAAATGCTGATTTCTTCTGCAAGGAAGGTCTTGGCGTTGCAGAGGCAAAGAAATCATGTGCAGACGGCGAGCTGGGTAAACTTGTTTCAAGCGGTCAGTACAAGAAAATATATGTCATGCTTGGCATTAACGAGATAGGCAATGATATCGACAGTACATTTGCAAGCTACAGGGGACTTGTGGAGAATATCCGTGCAAAGGCTCCTGATGCGCTGATATTCCTTCAAGCAAATATGCACGTTACATTTGATGCGCAGACGAGTTTTATCAATAACGAGAGAATCAATGCACTCAATCAGAAAGTCAGCACACTTGCCGATAAGATGAGTATATTCTATATTGACGTGAACCCTGTGTTCGACGATGCAGATGGAAATCTCGAAGCCGGATATACAAGCGACGGCATACACGTTCTTGCTTCGATTTATCAGAAATGGAGCGACTGGTACTGCCTGTATACGATTCCGACAACATAAAACAAACCGTATTCCATAACTGTGACATTCCTATAGGAACTTTACATGTATTTATCGGGGGAAACCTTTCTGAGGAAAGGTTCTCCCCCGAACCCCCTTCCAAAGACTTTTAATACTAAAATTTCCGCCTGACATATCACACTAATCAAGTAAATGAAAAATCTTGATTATTTCGCTGAGTGTGATATGTCAGGCGGAAATTTAATACTGAAAGTTTTAGGAAAGGAGTTTGAGGAAGAACCCTTTTTCAAAAGGGTTTTCCTCAATAATATTGTAAAAATCTGTAAGAATGCCGCAGTTATAGAATGCGCTTTTTTAAAGCTGCCAGTCGTCGCAGAGTGCATTGATAGCGTCAGTAAGCTTGCGCATATCGGAATTTGTTCTGCCGTCCGAAGCTTTTATAAGTTCTGCAAGGCGCTGTGAAGCGTCTAAAAGGCGTGAGTAATTCTCGTTCAGGTTGGAAGTATTGCGCTTCTTCTTAGGGATAAGTACAGGCTGAGCGTCAACAGTCACAACTCCCTCTGCGATGTCGAATTCCGCACCGCTGTAGGGGATGTAGACATCTGCGCCGAGTTCTTCACGAAGTCTTTCAGCAAGACCGTCAGCGGCTGCATCCTCACCATGGTTTACAAAGAATTTCTTTACGCCCTTGATAGCGCCTGCCCAGTTGATAAGACCGTTGGAATCAGCGTGGCCGCTTACGCCGGGAAGCTGTAAAATTTCTGCGGCAACGTTGATAGGCTCGCCGAAAAGACGTACTTTCTTAGCACCTTCGATAAGGCTTCTGCCGAGAGTATTTCCAGCCTGATAGCCAACGAAAAGGATAGTACATTCACGTCTCCAGAGATTGTGCTTGAGGTGATGCTTTACACGGCCGGCTTCGCACATACCGCTGGCTGAGATAATAACCTTCGGGCGGTTGTCGTTGTTGATAGCCTTTGAATCGTCGCTGCTAACGGCTCTTATAAGATTCTCGAAAGCAATGGGATTGATACCCTGTCTTACATAGGAGATAGCCTCCTCGTCGTAGCAGCTTTCACGGTTGCTGATGAAAATATCAGTTGCTTCGATAGCAAGAGGGCTGTCCACATAAACAGGGAAATTATCATGACCCTTTATAAGCTTCTGATCTTTGATTTTTCTGATGAAATAGAGCATTTCCTGAGTTCTGCCGACAGCGAAGGACGGAATGATGACATTTCCTCCACGGTCAAAGGTTCTCTGAAGAACCTCAGCAAGAGCGGTAACATAATCAGCCGGCTTGTTGTGATTTCTGCTGCCATATGTGGATTCAATAAGTACATAGTCAGCGGAGTCAATAAGCTGAGGATCACGGATAAGCGGCTGTTCGGTATTGCCAAGATCGCCGGAGAATACAAGCTTTTTCGTAACACCGTTTTCGGTGATAGTCACAATAATGCTGGAAGAACCGAGAAGATGTCCTGCGTCACGGAAGGAAACAGTCACGCCCTCGCAGATTTCGAAGGGAGCATCATATTTGTGGGGATGGAAAAGTGAAATTGCAGTAAGAGCGTCCTCCATGGTGTAGAGAGGGATGTATTCCTCGCTGCCCTTTCTTTTACCCTTTCTGTTGCGCCATTCAGCTTCGAATTCCTGAATGTGGGCGCTGTCACGAAGCATAACATTGCACAGATTTGTGGTAGCTTCAGTAGCGTGTATTTCGCCCTTGAAGCCGCCGGCTGCAAGAAGCGGAAGAAGTCCGGAGTGGTCGATATGAGCGTGTGTAAGAAGTACAAAATCTATATTTCCAGGAGCAGTCGGAATCTTCACATTTTCGTAAATATCCTCTCCCTGCTGCATTCCGAAATCCACCAGAAATCGCTTTCCGCATGCTTCGATATAAGTGCAGCTGCCTGTAACTTCATGTGTTGCGCCGATAAACATCATTTTCATAGAAAAAACCTCTGCTTTCATTAGGGATGCTGTCTCCCAATAAATTTCTATTGATATTATATCATAAATTTTTTTATCTGTCTATAATTTTATGCAAATTTCCGGAAGGAATTTCAAAAAAGCATTGACTATTAACTTGATAGATGTTATAATTAAAACATCCGGAGTTATTCCGGAGGAAACAGACTACATAATGTAAGGAGTATAACGATTTGGGTAAATATTTTGGAACAGATGGATTCAGAGGAACTGCAAATGAAAATCTGACCGCAGATCACGCTTTTAAGGTAGGCCGTTTTTTAGGATGGTACTACAAGGAAATAAAAAAACAGAATGGAGATAATTCAGCTCCCCGTGTGCTTATCGGAAAGGATACAAGACGTTCAAGCTATATGTTTGAATACAGTCTCGTAGGCGGACTTACGGCATCGGGCGCAGACGCATATCTGCTTCACGTTACAACAACGCCGTCAGTAGCGTACATTTCCCGTGTTGACGGATTTGACTGCGCTATCATGATTTCCGCAAGCCATAATCCGTATTACGATAACGGACTCAAGCTTATCAACGGCAAGGGCGAAAAAATGGAAGATGAAGTCATCGAGCTTGTTGAAGCATATCTTGACGGAAATCTCAATGTCTTCGGTCAGGAATGGAGGGAACTCCCCTATGCACACGATGCGGAAATAGGAAGGACTGTTGACTATATTTCAGGCAGAAATCGTTATATAGGCTATCTTATTTCACTGGGTGTATATTCATTCCGTGGAAAGAAAATCGGTCTTGACTGCGCAAACGGAGCTTCATGGAATATCGCAAAAGCTGTTTTTGACGCTCTCGGCGCAGAGACATACGTTATCAACGCACAGCCGGACGGAACAAATATCAACATGGACGCAGGTTCTACGCATATCGAGGGACTTCAGAAATTCGTTGTAGATAACGGACTTGACGCCGGATTTGCATACGACGGCGACGCAGACCGCTGTCTCTGCGTTGATGAGAAGGGAAATGTCATCAACGGCGATCATATCCTCTATATTTATGGAAGATACATGAAGGAAAGAGGAAAGCTTCTTGCAAATACAGTTGTAACAACGGTTATGTCTAACTTCGGACTTTACAAGGCATTCGATGAAATCGGAATCGGCTATGCAAAAACAGCTGTAGGCGACAAGTATGTTTACGAATACATGAAGGAAAACGGCTGTCGTCTCGGCGGAGAGCAGTCCGGACATATAATTTTCTCGAAATACGCATCAACGGGTGACGGAATCCTTACAAGCCTGAAGATAATGGAAGTTATCATGGCAAGAGAGAAGACTCTCAGCGAGCTTGCAGCACCTTTCGTGGTATATCCGCAGGTACTTGAAAACGTAAAAGTCAAGGATAAGAGCGCAGCTCAGAACGATCCCGATGTAAAGGCGGCTGTTGAAGAAGCAGCTGAGGTACTTGGAACATCCGGAAGAATACTCGTCCGTGAAAGCGGTACAGAGCCGCTTGTCCGTGTAATGGTCGAGGCTGAAAACGAGGATGTCTGCCGCACTTATGTAAACAAGGTTATTGACGTTATGAAAAGAAACGGACACACTATCTGAGGGTGATTTTATGAAAAAACAGGTATATAATCCTTTTTTGCCTCTTTATGAGCATATTCCTGACGGCGAACCGCATATTTTCGGTGACAGGGTGTATCTCTACGGTTCTCACGATAACGAGGGCGGAGAGACATTCTGCATGGGCGATTATACGGTATATTCTGCGCCCGTGGATGACCTTTCCGACTGGAGATGCGAGGGCGTTATCTACAGGGCAGAACAGGATCCCGACTACGGTGAGCGTCCGTATATGTATGCTCCCGACGTAGTTCAGGGCAACGACGGAAAATTTTATCTCTATTACTGCATGTCCGGAAACTGGGGCTTCGGAGGATATTACGGTCCCATAGCCGTTGCAGTGTGCGATACTCCGGCTGGAAAATATGAGTATCTCGGATATGTTCACTATCCCGACGGCACTCCCATGAAAAAGTATGTATGCTTTGATCCGTGCGCCTTCAACGACGGTGGAACTATCCGCATTTACTACGGAACTCAGTATATGGATGAACCGAATGATGTTCTTGCGGCTGACAGCGAAAAGCTTGCGGAAGTCCAGAAGCGTTACAACAAGACAGCTGAGGAAATTCTTGGCACACCGGACAATGTAAATGGTGCATGCATGGTCGTTCTGGAGGACGATATGCTCACGGTAAAGGGTGAGCCGCAGCATATTATTCCGTATGAAGCTGATTTCGGCGGTCATGAATTCTTTGAAGCAAGCTCCATGAGAAAGGTCGGAGACAAGTATTATTTCGTGTTCTCCACACAGAAGAATCACGAGCTTTGCTATGCGGTAAGCGACTATCCTGACCGTGATTTCGTTTTCGGAGGAACTCTTGTTTCCAACGGCGATGTGGGCGTAAACGGCGTTACCGAAGAAACCCGCATGAACATGACAGGAACAACTCATGGAAGTATCATTGAAATAAACGGTCAGTGGTATGTGTTCTACCACAGACTTACACATAAATCCGACTACAGCCGACAGGCGTGTGCGGAGAAGATCACCATTGAAGCTGACGGAAGTATAAAACAGGCGGAAATGACTTCGTGCGGACTTAACGACGGACCTCTTTCCGGTAAGGGAACTTATCCGGCACCTATCGCCTGCTATATTACCAACGGAAATATGCCGCACGGCTCAAACCGAATCTTCACAGACAGCTTCCCGAATGTGAATCATGCGGACAATGAACGCTTTATCGCTGAAATAGCTGATAATACGCTCATCGGCTTCAAGTATTTTGATTTCTCCGGCAATAAGAGTATAACTCTTACCGTCCGTGGAACAGGTACAGGAGCATTTGAAGTATACACTGAGATAGGCGGAGAAAAGCTCGGAGAAATATCAGTTTCGCCGTCTGAACAGTGGTGTGCGATCACAGCTGACACAAGAATTCCGGACGGAATTCATCCGGTATATCTGGTATATCATGGCAGCGGTGAAACATCGCTGAGAGATATAACACTTTCATAAAAAAACACAAAGACGGCAGCTGAGAAAATCAGTCTGCTGTCTTTGTTGATTTTGGCAAATCGTTAAGTTCGCTATTGTGAATATTTGGCTAAATACTGGAAAATACTGCGAGGTATGAAAAAAACATTGACGTTAAGGGCAAATAGTGTTATAATATCATGTGGAAAAAAAGCTGTTTCTGCTGCAAAAAAGCAGAATGATACAAAGAAAACGGAGGATAAAATGTCTAAGAACGAAGAACGTAACCTTAATGTTACAATAAAAAATGATTCAGATGACAAAGAAAATGTCGTATTGACATTATCAAGTCTTGGGAGAGGTCTGAAAAAATATTTCCTTCCATGGATTATTATTGCTGTTATCGCTTTTGTAAGCGTTGCAGGAATCAATACAATAAAGGTAATCAGAAACAAAGCTCCTTTCAGAGCGCTTATCAGCTTTAATTACGATGGTATTGAAAAAGGTCTTGATCCGGCAGGAAATACATTTGACATCAATTCTGTAAAGAATGTTCAGGTTATTTCAGATGCCCTTATCGAAAATGATGTCGATATTGAAAAGGCGGACGCAGTAAGAAATGCAATTACTTTCGAGGGAGTTATTCCTTCAGATATAATTGATAGAATAACAACATATCAGAGTGTTTACGAAAAGGCACAGAGCGGAAACCTTTCAGCAGCTCAGGCTATGCTTGATGTAACATATTACCCCACACAGTTCAAGGTAAAGTTTGATTACGGAGAAACTGAAATTCCCAGAGAAAAAGCGGTTCAGGTATTCAATACAATTCTCAATAATTACCGTGACTACTTCTTTGATCAGTACGGTTACAATCATTCACTCGGTCAGGCACTTTCTGCTGTAAGCTACATGGATTACGACTACAGCGAAGCTGTTGATCTGTTCAGAGTAAATCTCAATTCACTTGATGATTATGTAAGAACAATTTCCCGTACAGATTCAAGCCATTTCCGTTCAAAGGAAACAGGCGTAGCAGGTGAAGAAGGTCTTACAGGTTATACATTTGACGATATTTCACAGTCCATTGACGCATTGAAGAAAATTGACCTTGCAAGAATTTCTTCTTACGTTACAGTAAATAACGTAACAAGAGACAAGGTTGCAACTATTGCATACTATCAGTACAATATCGACGAGCTTACACGTCAGAAGAATGCTTACACTGAAAGACTTGCAAACCTCAAGACAGCGATTGATTCTTATAAAAAGGATACTGTTCTTGTAATGAACAGCCTTGATGGAACAACAAATCAGCAGCTTACACAGAGTTCAGAGCAGTACGACAGACTTGTTGAGCGTTATGATGACGTGGCAACAAATCTTGCTAATGTAAAGCAGGAAATCAATATGTATACTCAGCGCAGAGACGGTCTTGCAAAGGGCAAGGAAGGAACTCCTGAAATGGCAGCGTATACAGAGGGCGAGCTTAAAAAGCTTAATGATAAGTTTACTCGTCTTGTTGAGATAACAAGAATTGCTTCTGAGCAGTATTACGAAACAGAAGAATTTGCAAATGCATATAAGGTTCTTGTTCCGGCTGTAAATTCACAGTCAGAGATCATTAAGAATATTCTGAAAAGCTCAGTTATGCCTATTATCGCAGTTGAAGCATTAACAGTAGTTTTCCTTATTGTTGCGGCATTTATTTATGCTATCAAGGAAGAAAACGGCAAAAATGCTGTTAAGAAAAAGGCTGATGGTCCTGACGATGACGATGATGATGACGACAGCGATGAAAAAGAAACAGAAGCTAAAGAAAAAGAAGTCAAGGAAGAAAAAAAGACAGAAGAAAAATCCGGTGACAAGAAAAATTCCGGAAAAGCAAAGAACAATAACAAATAATCAAAAATGGGCGTCCGTAAAAATGGGCGTCCTTTGATTTAAAATTATTATAGAAAGGTTTATTATGGACAATTCTGACTTAGGAAAAATTATACTTGTTGTAGTGATGATGATCTTCTCTGCACTGTTTTCAAGTACGGAAACAGCATATTCGAGCGTTAACAAGCTGAGACTGAAAAATTATGCTTCTCAGGGAAACAAAAAAGCGGCACGGGCGCTTAAACTTGCAAACAAGTTCGATGATGTGCTCACAGCCGTTCTTATCGGAAATAATATAGTTAATATTGCAACGTCATCAGTCAGCACGGTTATATTTATCAATATCATAGGAAGCAATGGTGCGGCTGTTTCAACTGTTGTTGTCACAATTCTGGTGCTTGTATTCTGCGAAGTTTTGCCTAAATCCTATGCTAAAAGAAACGCTGAAAAGCTTGCGCTTATGTTTGCGGCACCGCTTGCGTTTCTTGTAGTATTATTCAAGCCTTTTGTTGTAATGCTCAACGGACTTTCCTCGCTTATCTCAAAGGGCGGCGATGAATCACCCAGCGTTACTGAGGACGAACTCAAATACATGATCGACGAGATTGAGGAACAGGGCGTTATTGAGGAACAGGAAAGCGAACTTGTAAAAAGTGCACTGGAATTCGATGAGATCACTGTTAATGAGATACTTATACCAAGAGTAAAAATTGTCGGCGTAGAAATCGGCATGAGTCTTGACGAAATACAGGAGCTTTTCATTACCGAGATGTATTCACGTCTGCCGGTTTACGAGAAAAGTCTTGATGATATAGTCGGAATGATAACAAACAAGGCGTTTTTCAAAATGCTTATCGACGGCGGAACGGATATCAGGGATATCATTCAGGATGTAACGCATATTGCTGATACAAAGCTTATCAGCGAAACTATGCGTGATATGCAGAGATCAAAGGTGCATCTTGCAGTCGTAACAGATCAGTACGGCGGAACAAAGGGAATAGTGACGCTTGAGGATATAATCGAGGAGCTTGTCGGTGATATTTACGACGAAGCCGATGAGATAATAAGTCTTATAAGAACGATCTCTCCCGATAAATATGAAGTTGACGGTGATATGAGTATCAGCCGGCTTCTTGAACAGCTTGATCTTGACGATGATCTTATCCAGACGGATTATACAACTGTAGGCGGCTGGGTAACTGACGTTATGGAACGCATTCCGGAATCGGGAGAAATGGCTGAAACAGGTATTTTCCGCATAACTGCGTCTGCTGTAAATGAACAGACAGTGGAGAAGATAATACTTGAAATCCTGAGAGATCAGGATGAGAAAAAGTCTGAGAAATAAGTACAGACACATCAATATGTGCTTTGCATAAAACTGCATCAGCAGTTAAACTTATCTGACAGTATGAGACAGTCCGTAAAGGGCTGTCTTTTTTTGCGTGGAAAGAAAAATCCAAAACAATTTAATTTGGCTTTATGCCGTAGTTTTCGGCAATATTACTATTGACAGTGAACTATACGCTGTGATATAATTAAAAGATACTATGGAAAATTATGCTTTCACAAAAAAAGGAGTTCAGAATGAATACAATAAAGGAATTGTATGCATACAGGCAGATGATATTCAGCCTTGTGAAAAAAGACCTCAGAGGACGCTATAAAGGCTCAGTTCTTGGCTTTTTATGGACCTTTATCAATCCCCTGCTGCAGCTTGTGGTATATACGGTAGTTTTCTCCTTTATCCTCAAATCGAATATTGAGCGCTACTACCTTTATCTTTTTGTTGCGCTTATCCCGTGGATATTCTTTTCCTCCGCAATAACGGTGGGAGCCTCCTCGGTAGTCGCCCAGAAAGACCTCATAAAAAAGATATACTTTCCACGAATGGTCATACCAATAGCGTATGTAACGAGCAGTTTTGTCAATATGCTGCTGTGCTTCATTGTAATTTTTGCGGTAATAATCGTGACCGGTGCGGGAATCAATTTCGTGGCGCTTCTTGCACTGCCGGTCATCATGGCGGTGGAATACCTCATGGCACTCGGAATGTCTCTGCTCACCTCAGCCGTGACAGTTTATTTCAGGGATATGGAGCATATCCTCGGAATCCTTTCCATGATGTGGATGTATATGACGCCCATTATGTACGATAAATCAATTGTTCCGGACGAGCTTCTGCCGGTATTCAATCTCAATCCCATGACGCACGTTATCGAGTGCTACAGAACGGTGCTTTATCACAAGGCAATGCCAGATTTTTCTTCGCTGATATCGGCGATAGGATTCGGCTTGTTCTTCCTGATACTGGGCTGTCTTGTTTTCAACAGACTTCAGCGTCACTTTGCGGAGGAATTATAAATGGCTGTGAATGATATTGCAATTGACGTAAACAATATAACCAAAAGCTTCAAGGTGTTTCCGGATAAGGGCTCTCAGCTGAAGGAAAGACTGCTTTTCCGCAAAAGAAGCCGTTACGAGGAACGCAAAGTTCTGAGAGGGATAAGCTTTCAGGTACGAAAGGGCGAAGCTATCGGTCTTATCGGACACAACGGATGCGGAAAATCCACCACGCTGAAGCTTCTGACGAAGATAATGTTCCCCGATACGGGAACTATCACCATGAACGGCAGAGTATCGAGCCTTATAGAGCTTGGTGCAGGATTTCATCCGGACATGAGCGGCAGGGAGAATATCTACACAAATGCTGCAATTTTCGGTCTTACGAAAAAGGAAATCGACGCAAGACTTAAAGATATAATCAGTTTTTCCGAGCTGGAGGAATTCATTGACAATCCGGTAAGAACATATTCATCCGGAATGTATATGCGCCTTGCGTTTTCGGTTGCGATAAACGTGGATGCAGATATACTTCTTATTGATGAGATACTTGCGGTAGGAGATGCGAACTTTCAGGCGAAATGCTTCAACAAGCTGAAGGAAATAAAGGCAAAGGGAACTACTATAGTTATAGTTTCGCACTCACTGGGACAGATAGAGCAGATATGTGATCGTTCAATCTGGATTCACGAGGGACTTATCAGAGCAGAGGGTGCTCCGAAGGAGATAGACCTCGAATATCTTGATTTCATGGGCAGAAAGCTCCAGGAAACAACAAGCAAAGAGCTTGAGGAGGAGCAGTCAGATGAAGCTCCCGAAGCTGAACAGCCGGAAGAAAATGCAGTTCCGGAACAGACAGAAGAAGCCGTTCCGGAGGAAGCTCCGAAACGCTGGGGAAACGGCAGTGCAAGGATAAAGAAAATCCGTGCATTTTCGGCAGACGGCTCACAGCAGAAGGTTTTCCGGACAGGAGAACAGATAGTTTTCCGCCTTGAATATACAGTCAGCAAGCCTGTCGAGGACGCAGTTTTCGGTATAGGAATATTCAGCCGTGACGGCATTCAGTGCTACGGTACGAATACAAGGATCGACAAGCATGAGGAATTCCGGCTTGACAGAAGCGGTACAGCTGAAATAGTACTGGAAGATGTCGGACTTCTTGCCGGCGAGTATCTGATAGATTTTGCTATCGAAACGGGTGACGGAATTCCTGTTGACTACTACCGTGAAGCATATAAGATAGAAATGATAAATTCTGTCGGTGATGTAGGAATCGCAAGAATAAGCCATAAATGGAAGATAAACTGAGATTCTGAGACATACCGCCCTAACTGAAAAGAAGGTAAAATATGAGCAATACAAGCGATTATATGGAAAAAAAGACAAGTGGAGGAATCAGAGCATTTTTCCGGAGACTGTTTTTCGGTTCTCTTTTTGAGGGATTCAGCGCAGTATCTCTGGATATTGAGCAGATGAATCAGCGTGCCGGAGATATTGAGAGCGCAGTCTGCGGAATCCAGAAGCAGATAGACGAGCTTCGTGAGGAGGTGCAGAGAGGTACTGCGTCCGACGAGGAGATAATCACACGTCTGAATGCTCTTGAAGCTATCGAAAAGGCTCTGAGAAACGATATCGAAACGATAAGTGTAAATCTCAGAAATAATAATGCTGCTATCGAAAGACTTTCCGCTGACGATGAATTTGCAAAGCTCAAGCTGAACGTCATTGAAAAAGGCATGAAGAACAACAGGCTCAGGATGAATCAGCAGAATGAGACTGCACAGCCCGCTCCGGCGGTTGATATATCTTCCGGCGGAGAATCTGAGTACGAGGAAATAGATTATTTCGATTTCGAAAATCATTTCAGAGGTTCTATCGAGAGCATCAGAAAGGCTCAGGAGATATACCTTGAATATTTCCGTGACAAGAAAAATGTAGTTGATATTGGCTGCGGACGGGGAGAATTCCTTAGTCTCATGAAGGATAACGGCATCAGTGCACGGGGAGTTGATATTTACCAGCCGTATGCTGATTACTGCAATATGAAGGGACTGTCCGCTGAATGCGGCGACGGAGTGAAATATCTGTCACAGCAGGACAGCGTAGACGGAATCTTTGTGGGACAGGTCGTGGAGCATCTTAAAACAGGCGAGATAATACGTCTTTGCAATACAGCCTATGAGAAGCTTACAGAGGGCGGCTGTATCGTTATCGAAACGCCCAACCCTACTTCACTTGCCATATATACGAATGCATTCTATATTGACCCTTCGCATATGAAGCCGGTGCATCCGCTGACGATGAAGTACTTCCTCGAAAAGGCAGGATTCAGGGATATCAGCATTGTGTATACAGAGCAGAGCAGACCGCCGTTTGAAATTCCGGAGCTTGATATCGAGGGTGCCGGAGAGTTCAACAGCGCAATGAAGAATGTTTCCGGACTGCTTTACGGCAGTCAGGATTACGCAGTAATTGCTGTAAAATAAGATAATGGAGAAATAAAATGGAAAATAAGATAAATATTGAGGAAATAATGGCGCAGATAAAGCGTGAAATAGAGGAAAAGGGACTTACTCCCGATATGCTGAGTTTCGAGGATGTTCCTTATAAGAAGCCGGTACAGGTTTCGGCTGAGACAGGAGCTTCTCTTTCTGCCGCTGACGAAGCGCTTGCATATGTCAACGCCCACCACTATATCCAGCCGTATAAGCCGCTTGCCGGAAATCCCATAAAGGTTTTCATCAAGAAGGTTATACGCAAGCTGACTAAATTCTATGTTGAACCCGTTGTTTTTGAGCAGAACAGCTTCAATGCGGCGGCTGTCAACGTACTTAACGTAATGAAAAGCTCCGCAGAGAGCCGTCAGGAAGACAACTCCGGCGAACTTCTGTCAAGACTCGAAACACTAGAGCTTGCACAGAAGGAGCTTCGCAGCCGTATTGATTCCCTTGAACGTGAAAATGCCGCTCTCAGGGAAGAACTCGGAAAGCAGGATAAAGAATGAGGGTAGTACAGCTTCTGACAACGATGTCCTTCGGCGACGCTATCGGAAACGATACAATAGCACTAAAGGGCGCAATTGCCGATATGGGCTATACATCCGAGATATATGCGGAAAATGTTGATAAGCGTCTGCCGTCTGATACGGCTAAGAATATCAGCCGCCTGAAAGATTTGAAAAAGGATGATATCCTTCTTTACCATAAATCAACCGGAACAGACCTTACTTTTAAGATAGATGAATTCCCCTGCCGTAAGATAATGATTTATCACAATATCACACCGCCGGAGTTCTTCCGTCCATACAGTACTGCCGCCACAACGCTGACGGAGTACGGCTATAAGGGCGTGGAGCATCTCAGAGATAAGGTTGAGTATTGCCTTGCGGATTCTGCCTATAACAAGTCGGAGCTTCTGAGAATGGGGTATACCTGTCCCATTGATGTACGCCCGATACTTATCCGTTTTGAGGATTATAAACAGGCTCCGGCAAAGAATATCCTCACCAAATACGGCGACGGAAAGCGCAATCTGATTTTTGTGGGAAGAATTGCTCCCAACAAGAAACAGGAAAACGTGATAAGGGCATTTTATCAGTACAAGCGGCTTGATCCCGATTCAAGACTTATACTTGTAGGCTCTTATTCCGGTATGGAGAACTACTACGAGCGCCTTGTGAAATACGCTTCGGCTCTTGGTCTTGCGGATGATGTGATCTTTACCGGACATATAAAATTCAACGAAATACTTGCATATTACCGCCTTGCAGACGCCTTTGTCTGCATGAGCGAGCATGAGGGCTTCTGCGTACCGCTTGCGGAGGCTATGTTCTTTGACGTTCCGATAATTGCCTATGATACAAGTGCGATAGGCGATACTCTCGGCGGCTGCGGAGTTCTGCTTGACAGCAACGATCCCGTATTTGCCGCAAGAGTGATAAGACGTGTACTTACAGATGAACAGCTGAAAAAACAGATAATCGAGGGACAGCGCCGCCGTCTTGAGGACTTCTCCTACGACAGGATAAGAGATATTTTCGAGAAGCAGCTCAAGGCATTTATTGCTGAGAATTAAAAGTTCCTCATCAAAGAAAGTGTGACAATATGAAAAAAATAGGATTTGTTATCCCGTGGTATGCCGACGGTATTCCCGGAGGAGCTGAAATGGAGCTTCGTGAGGTAGCGGGACATCTTCACAGTGCCGGAGTACGTCTGGAGATACTTACTACCTGTGTAAAGGAATTCGCCTCCGACTGGAGCAGAAATTACTACAAGGAAGGTCTTGACAAGACAGTAAACGGTATCACGATACGCCGTTTCAAGGTACGCAAAAGGGATAACGAGGCGTTTGACGCCGTAAATGCAAAGCTTATGAGCGGCAATGAAATCACTCAGGAGGAGGAGGATACATTCCTCAGGGAAATGGTCAACAGTCCCGACCTTTATGAGTATATCAGTGCCCATAATGATGAATATTCGCTGTTTGTATTCATTCCGTATATGTTCGGAACCACATACAACGGAGCAAAAGTATGTCCCTATAAATCGGTGCTTATCCCATGCTTCCACGACGAAAGCTATGCGTATATGAGCCGTTTCAGAGAGCTTTTTCCGCAGACAGCCGGAATGGTATTCAATGCACGTCCGGAAGCAGAGCTTGCAGAAAAGCTTTACGGATTTTCAAAAAGCGGAACAAAAACAATCGTCATGGGAATCGGCATGGATACGGATATCGTACCGGATCCGGCGGCATTCAGGGAAAAATACGGCATAAAGGAGAGATTCATACTCTATGCCGGACGCAAGGATGAGGGAAAGAACGTTCATACGCTGGTGAAGTATTTCGCAGAGTATATAAAGCGTCACGATACCGATTTGAAGCTTGTGCTTATCGGCGGCGGAGAAATAGACCTTCCCGCCGGACTTATACTGGATAAGCGCATAATTGATCTTGGCTTTGTTGACCGTCAGGATAAGTATAACGCTCAGGGTGCGGCAGAATTCCTCTGTCAGCCCTCGAAGAATGAAAGCTTCTCGCTTGTTATCATGGAAAGCTGGCTGTGCGGACGGCCTGTTCTCGTGCATGAGGACTGCGCTGTTACAAGAAATTTCGTTTCTGAGTCAAACGGCGGACTTTATTTTTCAAACTACTTTGAATTTGAAGCCTGTACCGACTATATCATCGGAAACAGCGATACAGCATGGCTTATGGGAAGCAACGGAAAAGAATATGTAAAGCGTAATTTTGACTGGGATGTCATTGTTGACAAGTACAAGACATTCTTCAGAGATATCACCGGAGAGAAAGACTAATGAAAAGAATTGCACTGGTAAATCAGAGATACGGCATGGAGGTAAACGGAGGTTCAGAATATTACACCCGTCTTATCGCCGAAAGACTTACCGACGCCTTTGAGGTGGATGTAATTACCACAAAGGCTCTGGACTACACCACATGGGAAAATCATTATGAAGCTGACTGTGAAGATATAAACGGCGTTCATGTGCGCAGATTTCCTGTAAAGGAATGCCGTGCAGATGATTTCAACAGCTATAACGGCTCCTATCTGGCGCAGATAGGAGCAGGAAAACCCGATCTTTCAGCGGAAAAGCTCTGGTTTGAAAAACAGGGACCGTATTCGCCGGAAGCTATTGAATATATCAGGGCGAACAAGGATAATTACGACGCTTTTATATTCGTGACATATCTTTACTATCTGACTGTAATGGGACTTCCCGAGGTGGCTGAAAAATCAGTTTTTATTCCTACAGCGCACGAGGAACCCTTCATTCATTTCAAAACCTTTGAAAAGCTGTTCACTCTGCCGAAAGCGTTTGTATTCCTTACGGATGAGGAAAAAGCTCTTGTACAGCGCCTTTTCGACTGCAAGGACATTCCCTGTGAAGTTATGGGAACAGGCGTTGAAGTTCCGTGTACTCCGGATGAAAGTGCGTTCAGAAGCAAGTTTGATATCGCCGGAGATTACATCATCTACGTCGGAAGAATCGACGAGGGAAAGAACTGTCCCGAGATGTTCCGGTATTTCATGGAGTATAAAACACGCAATCCCGAAAGCGGACTCAAACTTGTGCTTATGGGCAAGCCGGTATGCAAGATACCTAAGCATAAGGATATAATCAGTCTCGGCTTTGTAAGCGAGGAGGATAAATTCAGCGGTATATCGGGAGCAAAGGCTCTTGTACTTCCTTCTGAATTTGAAAGCCTGTCCATTTCCGTTCTTGAAGCAATGACGCTTACTGTACCCGTTATCGTCAACGGCAGATGCGAGGTTCTCAAAGGTCACTGCACCAAAAGCAACGGCGGACTTTATTATACAAATTACTTTGAATTTGAGGGTATCCTCAATTATATTTTCAGCCACGAAAGAGAGTATCAGATGCTTCGTGAGAATGCCGGTGAATACGTTGAAAAGAACTATCGCTGGGATGTTATCATGAACCGCTTCAAAGGACTTATAGCCGGAATTTCCGGCTGATTCGGAAAGGATGACCGCATTTAAATGAATACGTTTGCAGTTTTATGTATACTGGGATTTTTGTTTTCCTTCTGCGCCGCCTGTGTATGGCTGCGTAAAAGAACAGCTGCTGAAGCCGCCATTCTGGGCGCAGTAATCTTCTTTTTCTCGTATATCTTCGGCAGTATGGCATTGTTTGTCGTTGACCGCTTTTCGCTTTTCCGTGCGGCGGCGGCAGCTCTTGCGATAGATGTTTCTGTTCTCGGAGCGGCGGTATTTTTCAGAAAGCCAAAGCCGTTCAGCCTGAAAAATCTTGTGGATATCGACTTTTCTATGAAGGACTTTATCATTCCTCTTGTGGTATGTATAATTTCACTGCCGTTTGTTTCCGTGAAGAACGAGGTATTCGGCATGGGACAGGATGAGGGCGTATATCAGGTACAGGCTCTTAATTTCATGTACGATGACAACGCCCGTCAGAAGGATATCGAGGAATATCACCTTCTGGAGGATGCTGAGGACAAGGCTCATTTTGAATACCGCATAAAAGGACTCGGCGGCTATGATATCCAGCATAAGGATTATCCGGAAACAGTATATGACTATAATGTAAGTCCTGTGTCAGGAATTTTCCACGGAATACCTACATATACGGCAATGCTGGCAATGTGGGGAGAGCTTTTCGGTGCAGAGGATATGGCAGATATCGAAACGATATTCTATATCATGGCAATTTTTCTGGTGTATTACGTCTGCCGTAATCTCAGGCTGAAATCATCATCAAGGATATGTGCCTGTGTACTCACGGCGCTGTCTCCTGTAGTTTTATGGGTAGCGAAATCCACCCTGACGGAGATGTTCCTTGCCGTAATTCTGCTGACATTCATGTATATCATCACTGACGACGAACACCCGAAGCAGAAATGGCTGTCGATTATTCCGGCGGCGGCATTCGGATGCTATCATGTTTCAATATATACAATGCTTCCGCTTTTCATAATGGTCTACGGCGGAATGTATGTCTTTACCCGTGAGAAGCAGTATGCGATACTCACTCCGGCTGTAACGGCTGGATATCTTGCAAGCTTCTTCATGATGAAGCAGGTACAGCCGATGTATACAATGAACAATTACAGCAGCGTATTTGTAGGAGGAATAAATGTCTACAATATCACAAAAGTTGTAATAGCAGCGTCTATCGGACTGATAATTGCTTCTTGCGTATTCGTGTTTATTGTATCCCGCACAAACAAGAAATTCAATCAGGCGGAATTCAGCCGCAAACTCAGCAAGAGCCGGATTTTTCGGATATTTGCAGCAATGCTTCTGATTCTTCCGCTTGCGTATATAGCAATCAAGACGCTTGGCAAGTACGATAACTGGCGTGATGCAAGCCACGTTGCTATTCTCGGATTCGGAATGAATTCCGGAATTGTATTTGTCTGCCTCGGAGGACTTCTTGCGTTGTTCACCACAGGAAAATTCATAGAGAATAATTCCCGCCTTGTGATATTCGTGATGTTCTTCTATTGTGTGCTTGTATACTCAGCGTTCCTGCGTTTTGAGATACAGTATTACTACTATTATTCGAGATATCTCGCACCATTCATACCGGCTGCGGTAATATTCGCCGCAGTATCGCTTGACAGTGCAGGCGGAAAGATAGTATATCCGGCGGCGGCTCTCAGCCTTATCATAAATATGCCGTATATCCGTCTGCAAAAGGATGCAAAGGATGATACACGCATGGAGTGGAGCGTCCTTGAGGATGTAACCGACTTTGTGGATGAGGATTCCTGCGTGGTAATATGCAACCAGTATGGTCAGGAACTGTGGCTTCAGCTGCGTACAATAACGGGTGCTCATGTGTATCCGCTTGATGAATCTGATCCGTATCAGTTTGTAGAGCTGAGAAAACGTTATGAAAATGTATTGTGTATTTCCGACAAGGAGCTTCCGGCAGATGAGTTCGTTATCTACTACAAGAACGTCATCAATCACTCTGAGGACGACCTCAACAATACCGGAGAATTCGTGCCTATGTCGCTGAAATATATGGAAGTTCAGGACGACATCTATGTATATTCCTATGAAAAGTACAAGATGTCCTATGAAGCGGCAGAGGATTACCGTTATTTCAGCGGATTTTCAGGCATTGAGGGAGATTTCTGCTGGACTGCTCAGGAAAATACAGAGATCCGTGGAAGACTTTTCCCTGATGATTATAAGGCAACGCTGTCATTCGGAACGGTGATTCCGTTTGACAATCTCGATACCGAGGAAATCAGCGTTACGATGTATATAAACGGCAAGGCTGTAGGTTCTGCCGATATCACTCCCGAAAACAACTGCAATGATATCACATTTGATGTGCCGGAGGAGCTTGTTTCGGACGGAGAAAATATCATCAGTTTTGAAACTGATATGTGGAATACCGCAGATGTCAACCCGAATGATAACCGCATAGTAGGAATACCGCTTTCATCAGTCGTATTTGAGGCTGTCTGAAAAAAGGAAGGAAAGGATAAATAATATGAAGCTGATAATTCAGATCCCGTGCTATAATGAGGAAGAAACACTTGAACTTGCCTATAATGATCTTCCGAGACATATCGACGGAATTGATACCATAGAATATCTTATCATCAACGACGGAAGCAAGGATAATACCGCTGCAAAGGCAAAGGAGCTTGGTTTTCATCATATCGTGAATTTCAAGCAGAACAAGGGACTTGCAAAGGGCTTTATGGCTGGAATCGACGCCTGTCTCCACCTCGGCGCAGATATCATTGTCAATACAGACGCTGATAATCAGTACTGCGGTGCGGATATCGAAAAGATTGTCCGTCCCATTCTTGATGAAAAGGCAGATATCGTTATTGGTGAGCGTCCTATCGACGAGACAGAGCATTTCTCATGGAAGAAAAAGAAGTTCCAGCATCTTGGCAGCTGGGTAGTCCGTGTTGCCTCCGGAACTGATATTCCCGACGCTCCCAGTGGATTCCGTGCATATTCAAGAGAAGCGGCTCTCAGACTTAACGTTGTAAACGAATACACCTATACACTTGAAACTATCATTCAGGCTGGAAACAATAAAACAGCCATGACCTCCGTTCCGATAAGAACGAATGCCGAAACAAGACCGTCACGTCTTTTCTCCAGTATGTGGCGCTATATGAAGCGTTCATCCACAGTAATCGTGCGTTCATTTGTAATGTACAAGCCGCTGAAATTCTTCATGACGCTCGGAATAATTTTAATGCTTTTAGGAGCGGCTCTTGGTATAAGATTTCTGGTATTCCTTTGCATGGGCGACGGCGACGGACATATCCAGTCACTGATACTTACAGCTATAATGCTCATGACGGGATTCCAGACCATAACACTCGGACTTCTCGGAGATACGATAGCCGCAAACAGAAAGCTGCTTGAGGATATACAGTACAGGGTAAGAAAGGCTGACTGTGAGGAAAAGGATGAAAAAAATGGCAAAGAATAAGAAAAGACTTGTAATGATAGGACCGGTTTATCCGTATAAGGGCGGAATTTCCCATCATACAGGCTCTATGGTGAAGAATCTGAAAAAGGATTTTGACGTTAAAACAGTATCATATAAAATGCAGTATCCTAAGCTCCTGTTCAAAAAGGAGCAGCGAGACTACGCAAATGATGTTCTGAAAATAGACGATGCACAGTTTCTCATAAATACTGCAAATCCGTTCAATATCATCGCCAGTGCGATGAAAATAAAGAAAATGAAGCCGGATTTCATGATTATGCAGTGGTGGCACCCTTACTTTTCGCCGTGCTATATACTTCTTTCTGCAATGCTGAGAAAGATTCCGAAAATTTTCGTATGTCACAATGTATTTCCGCACGAGCGTTTTCCGCTGGATAAATTCCTCACAAAACAAGTTCTGAAAAGAGGAGCAGGCTTCATTACGCATTCCAAAATGGATGCCGATGATCTTAAAAGCATTCTGAGCAGACCTAATTACGAAACAACAGTTATTCCTACATTCAATATGTTCAAGATAAAGGACATGACCCGTGAAGAAGCAAGAAAAATTCTCGGAATTCCAGAGGACAGAAAGATAATGCTGTTCTTCGGATTTGTAAGGGAATATAAGGGACTGAAGCATATCATAAAAGCCATGCCCGATATAATTGCTGCCGACAAGGATGCTCAGCTCATGGTCGTGGGAGAGTTCGGCAGTGATAAGGCAGATTACATGGAGCTTATCAGAAAAAGCGGTGCTGGTGACTCGATACAGGTCGTTGACGGCTATATTCCCGACAAGGAGATAGAAAAATATTTTGCTGCCTGCGATCTTGTTGTGCTTCCATATGAATCAGCAACACAGAGCGGAATTGTCCAGATAGCATACAGCTTTGAAAAGCCGGTAATAGCTACGGATGTCGGCGGACTTCCGGAGGTTGTGCTCGACGGAAAGACCGGATATATTGTTCCGCCGAAAAATCACGAAGCACTCGGCGAAGCAGCAGTAAAGTTCTTCAAAGAGGAAAAGGCAGAGGAATTCGGAAATAATGTCCGTGCCGAAGCTTACCGTTATTCGTGGGACAGAATGAATGAGGTAGTGAAGCGTCTTGCGGAAAAGGTGGACAGGAAATGACGAAAAAGCTGAATATTAAAAAAATCGTCAAGCTTCTGGGAAACGCTCTTGTAATAGCAGCGCTTCTGTTTGTGGTAAAAAAATTCGCTGATATGGATATAGATCCGAAGGATCTTGCTTCGGCTGAGATCATCATATCGCTGCTGCTTGGGATTGCAGTTCAGGGATTCTTTATCGTGATAGGATGTATTCCGTGGCTTGGCTTCACGAGAGCGCTTTCGTCAAGGAAGATTCCTTTTTCTGCGGCAATGCCGGTATATACAAAATCAAATATTTACAAGTATGTTCCCGGAAATGTATTCCAGTATGTGGGAAGAAACAAGCTTGCCGTTGACATGAATATCAGCCATGTCGATGTTGCCTGTGCTACCATTCTTGATATACTGTTCTGTGTGTTCTGGACAGGTGTAATTGCTATGGTGCTTCTGAGAGGACGCATTGCCGGACTTCTTGAAAAATACGGCGAGAAGTTTCTTATTGTCGGTATTGCCGGAGTACTTCTTATAGCAGCGGCATTGATACTTGTTCGGATAAAGTTCGGGGATAAGCTGAAGGAATATATTTCACGCTATTCGAAGGCTTTTGAAAAGGGAAACAGAAAAAGCGCAATGGCTGGAATTTTCTACTACCTTGCAAGCAACAGCGTGCAGGCGGCTGGATATTTCATGTGTCTGCTTCTTATTGTAGGAGATACATCAAACTTCAGTGAGCTTACCGTTCTGACGGGAGCATTCATGTTTGCATGGATAATTGGCTTTGTAACTCCCGGCGCACCTGGAGGAATAGGTATCCGTGAGGGCGTAATGATATTTGTAAGCGGAGAGGCGCATCAGGAGAGGATAATTCTTTTTGTGCTTGTAATGCGTCTTGCGTCTGTTTTTGCGGATCTGGCGGCATTTGCGGTCGGACAGATATATAACAGCCGTCGTAATGCGGCAAAGAAATGATATGTGTAAAATAAATGCAGACAATGCAAGGAACGGCATCCACAACGTCTGCAAAAACGGGCGGATGCAGGCATACGTCCCTACAAGAGAAATATATTTGCTTACAAAAAATTTACACATACAACGATGTGAAATATCTTGTTTTTTTTCTGATATTATGTTATAATGTTTATGATTATATCACGAAGGAGTGAGTTTATGGTAGGATTTGAAAATCATATAGGAAAAATCACCGTATCTGAAAGCTATATCACCGAGATTGTGCGTCATACAGTCATGGACTGCTTCGGCGTATCGGGACTTTCAGGCGTGAATACCTTCCACCGTGCGATGTCGGGACTTACTTTCGGAAAGGCTTTTAAATCGAAAAGCGGAGTATCCGTCCGCATAGGAAAAAACGGCGGTCTTGTAATAGATCTTCACATAAAAGTGAGCCACGGTACTAATATTACTGCTGCTGTAAACAGTATTATCCATAATGTTTCGTTCACTGTCGAGGAAACAGCGGGGGTTCCCGTGCAGAAGGTCAACGTATATGTTGATGATATGACGGTATAAAATACAGATTATTAATATAATTGCGGTATATGCGGATATCCGGTACTGCAAAAACTGAATGGAGGAGCGGAATTGATAAAAGGTTCCATGCTAAGAGACGCCATTATATCGGCGGCAATTACTATTAACAACAGAAAACGTGAGGTCGATGAACTCAACGTTTATCCCGTTCCGGACGGAGATACCGGTACAAATATGTCCATGACGATAGAAAATTCGATCGCTGTACTCAAAAGAATCGGCGATGATGCACCAGTTTCAGAGGTGGCAAAGGCAGCGGCTTCTGCTTTCCTGAGAGGTGCAAGAGGAAATTCCGGTGTAATTCTGTCGCTGATTTTCAGAGGATTTTCAAAAGGTCTTGCACAGTGTACCGAGGCTGGCTGCGAGGATTTCGCAAATGCGCTTTCACTCGGAGTTGAGGCTGCATACAAGGCTGTAATGAAGCCTACTGAGGGAACTATCCTTACCGTAGTGAGAATGGCAGCAGAAAAGGCAAAGGAAACAGCTCTTTCCACCAATGATACGGTAATATTCTGGAACGCTGTCTGCGATGAAGCGGAGGATACTCTTGCAAAGACAACAGAAATGCTTCCTCAGCTTAAAAAGGCTGGCGTAGTTGACGCCGGCGGTATGGGACTTCTTATAATATTCCGTGCCATGACAGATGTTTTTGAGGGCAAGGAGATAGCAAAGCCGGCTGAACCGGCTGCTGATAACTCCGGCGATTCAGATTCCTTCCGTACCGCAGTAAGCGAGTACGACGAGGAGATAAATTATACATACTGTACTGAGTTCATGCTCGAAAAGAAAAAGGACTGCCCTGATATCTTCATGCTCCGTGCATATCTTGAAACTATCGGCGACTGCGTTGTAGTCGTTGATGACGAGGAGATAATCAAGGTACACGTTCATACAGACAATCCCGGAAAGGCACTCCAGAAGGGACTTGAATTCGGCTGGTTCATCAACGATCCTAAGCCGAAAATTGAAAATATGCGTATCCAGCACGAAAATAAGGTCAAGGAAGCAAGAACTGCTGAACAGGAAGGCTTCACTCCGGCAGAACAGGAAAAGGAATTCGGATTTGTTGCAGTTGCAGCAGGTCATGGTCTTGAAGCAATGTTCACAGATCTCGGCGCAGACGCTATCGTACAGGGCGGACAGACAATGAATCCTTCCACAGACGATATTCTCAGAGCTATCATGCAGACTCCGGCAAAGACAGTTTTCGTACTTCCGAACAACAAGAATATCATCATGGCGGCTGAACAGGCAGTAAGACTTGCTGACAGAAAGGTCTGCGTGCTCCAGACAAGAACGATTCCTCAGGGAATTTCCGCAATGCTTGCATTCGACGAAACACAGAGTCTTTCCGATAACAGAATCAACATGACAAAGGCATTTGAGAAGGTTTCAACGGGACTTGTCACATTTGCCGCAAGAGATTCTGAATTTGAAGGAAAACAGATAAAAGAGGGCGAGATACTTGCTCTTGAAAACGGCAAGCTTTCCTTTACGGAAAAGGATATCAACAAGGCTGTTATCAAGCTGACAAAGAAGCTTGCAAAAGGCGATACAAGCTATGTTACGCTGATTCACGGAGCTGACGTTACAGCTGAGAACGCTGAGGAGCTTGTTGAGATTCTCCAGTCAAAGCTCAGCAGCAAGATCGACGTAATGCTTGTTGACGGCGGACAGCCCGTATATTACTATATAATTTCAGTTGAATAATCACGAAAATAAAGCGAGGTAAAAATAAAATGGCTAAGGAAAAAAAGGTAACAGAAATCACATCAATGGATGAGGATTTTGCTCAGTGGTATACTGATATCTGCAAAAAGGCAGAACTTGTTGAATATACAAGCGTTAAGGGATGTATGGTAATCCGTCCTTACGGATACGCTATCTGGGAGAATATCCAGCGTATTCTTGACGGAATGTTCAAGGATACAGGCCATGAAAACGTATGCATGCCGATGTTCATTCCTGAGAGCCTTCTCCAGAAGGAAAAGGATCACGTTGAGGGATTTGCTCCCGAGGTTGCATGGGTAACTCACGGCGGAAGCGAAAAGCTTGAAGACAGACTTTGTGTACGTCCTACATCTGAGACACTTTTCTGTGAGCATTATGCAAATATCATCCATTCATACAGAGATCTTCCCAAGCTCTACAACCAGTGGGTAAGCGTTGTAAGATGGGAAAAGACAACACGTCCTTTCCTCCGTTCAAGAGAATTCCTCTGGCAGGAAGGTCATACTATCCATGCTACAGCTGAGGAGGCTATCGAGGAGATAGAGCGCATGCTCAACGTATATGCTGACTTCTGCGAAAATGCTCTTGCTATGCCTGTAGTAAAGGGAAGAAAAACAGACAGCGACAAGTTCGCCGGTGCAGAAGCTACATATGCAATCGAAGCTCTTATGCACGACGGTAAGGCACTTCAGGCTGGAACTTCACATTATTTCGGTGACGGCTTCGCAAAGGCATTTGAGATTCAGTATACAGACAAGGAAAACAAGAGAGTATTCCCCCACCAGACAAGCTGGGGCGTTACAACACGTCTTATCGGCGCAGTAATCATGACTCACGGCGACAACGAGGGACTTGTACTTCCACCGGCAGTTGCACCTGTTCAGGCAGTAATTATTCCTATTGCACAGCATAAGGAAGGCGTACTTGAAAAGGCAGCAGAGCTTAAAGAGCGTCTTGCAAAGACAGGCTGTCGTGTAAAGCTTGATGACAGCGAGAATTCACCCGGCTGGAAGTTCGCAGAGTACGAAATGAAGGGCGTGCCTGTCCGTGTTGAGATCGGTCCTAAGGATATCGAGAACGGTCAGTGCGTTATCGCTTCACGCTGGAACGGCGAAAAGGTGATCGTTCCGCTTGATAAGCTTGAAGAAACAGTTTCTGCAAAGCTTGAGGAAGCTCGTGAAGGAATGTACAATAAGGCTCTTGAGAATATGAACAACAGAACATATTCCTGCGAGACAATTGATGAGATAAATAAGGCTCTTGAAGAAAAGGGCGATGGCTTTATCAAGGCAATGTGGTGCGGCGATGAGGCTTGTGAGGACGAGGTCAAGGAAAAGACAGGCGTGGGTTCACGCTGTATCCCGTTCATGCAGGAGCGCAAGGCTGGAAACTGCGTATGCTGCGGAAAGCCCGCAAAATGTACAGTTTACTGGGGTAAGGCATATTAATAAAATCCCTGATACAACAGCAGACAAATCTAATGGCATAAATTACCGTAAGAATGAATATGATGTACCGTAAAGATTTTTTTCGGAGGTACATTGATATGTCGGACAAGACGGTAAAGCAGAATCATAATATTATCCTGGAAAACCGCAGAAGCATGAGTATTTCAGGAGTAACAGACGTTGACAGTTTTGACGAAAAGACCATAAGTCTCTATACGGAGCTCGGTGAACTGACTATTCAGGGACGTGAGCTCCATATAGATTCCATGAGCGTTGAAACCGGAAATATGACTATTACCGGCGATATCTGGTCAATGGTCTACGGCGACAAGGACAGAAAAGGTCCGATTTCGGCACTCGGGAGATTATTCCGATGAATGTTCCGGAAACGTTCTTCTCAGTTAATGAGGAACTTGTGCTTTTCGGGATGTCCTGTCTGATGGGTATTGCACTTGGAGTACTCTACGATGTTTTCCGGACGGCAAGAGTGATGATTCCGCACAGAAGCTGGATGGTCTTCGCAGAGGATTCTGCATTTCTCGTTTTCTACGGAATAGCACTTTCAGCTTTTGCATCAGCCGCTTCACGGGGAGAACTGCGGTTTTACTTCGTAATCGGAAATGCAGCTGGATTTGCACTCTATATTGCAACAGTCGGCAGCGTAGTTATACGAACCATGAAAAAACTCTGTTATTTTGTAAAAAAGACGATATGGGTAGTGTTATTTCCGCTGCGGACTTTTTATGTATTTATAAGTAAAAAAGCGGCGGTCAAATTTGTGGGATGTTCCAAAGTTATAGTAAATACTATTAAAAAAATAAGAATACTATTGCTAAAAAGACGACATCTGTTGTATAATAAAGAAGAATCCAGAATGAAAGGGAATGTGACAAAAAGTGCCGAAAAAGTC
>JAFXEJ010000123.1 GCA_017513795.1 Ruminococcus sp. | reverse complement strand
GGCGGACTTAATCTTTCGTATGCGGCGGCTGTATTTACAGGCGGACTGGTGAGAAGCATTATTCAGAATACAGTTGGGCATAATATTGTTAAAATAACAGCGGCGCTGATAGTGGTGATAGTCAAGATGTTCACTGAACCGTCAAACGAACCAAAAGTGAACGGAATATCTGCATTTTGTGCTGTTCTGGCATCCGGAGCTGCTGTATCAGCAATTACAGGGGAATTGTTTTACAGACTGATTTTTTATCTGTTTTATGCGGCACTTGCCGGATTTACAGCATATTCAGTCTCGATGATAATTTCGGGATTCCGTACAAGAAGTGCAGCGGATTTTTCATCTGTTTCTGGATGTGCATATGCAGTGGTTTATACACTATTGATAACATCACTTTGCTCTGTTGAAATTCCTGTAATAAATATCGGAATTATTCTCGGTGCAGCGGTAACTCTTTCCGGAGCATATTTTTACCGTTATACAGGCGGAGTTCTATGCGGAGCCCTTACCACATGCGGAGCTTTTCTTGCATCGGCTTCATGCGGAATGACAGTTGTACTTCTTCCAGCGGCAGGACTTCTCACAGGATATCTTTACAGACAGAAAATCAATGTAGCGTCCGGATTCTTTACAGGGCTTAATTTCATGCTTATGATACTTGCCGGAGCAGATCCTCAGAGTATGAATAGTATGTTCAATATTATCTGCGGAACAGCATTGTTTCGGTTTGCAGCACCTTTTTATTCTGATAAATGGATAATTACTGGTGACAGATCAGCAGCGGCACTTCCGGAAATTCTTGGTACAAGAATGAGCTTTTTATCAGATTCAATAGAAAATCTAAGACTTGAATCAGAGAAAATTGCCGGTATAATTGCCGAAAACGCAGAAAAAAAGGAAGAACTTCCGGATAGTTCGAATACTGTTTGCAGCCGGTGCTTCCGGCGGCTTAATTGCTGGAAAAGCGATTATGATAATACTGTCAGAGGGTTCCGGAGACTGTCGCAGATGAGCGAGTTTTCAAAAGAGGGCTTTCCGTATGAACTGGACGATTGCCTGCATAAAGCAGATTTAAGGGCGGCTTTTGAAAAAAGAGCGCAGGAAAAAGCGGCTGCAAAGCTTCTTGAAATGCGGTATTCCGAAAGCAGAAAGCTTCTTTCAGAGCAGATAAAAATTATTGAAGAAATTGCAGAAGCCGCCGGTGAAAGAATGGATGTGCGCTATTCTGAACCGATAAGCCGGAATATCAGGGAAAAATTGATAAAATTCGGGATGAATCCCAGCAGCGTAATTGCATATTATAACTCCAGAAACAGACTGCTTATCGAGATATATTTCAGATATACAGACGCACCGGAGGATTGCCGCCGGATATGTGATCTTGTTTCAGATGAACTTCATATTTCGCTTGACAGTGCGGGAATGATAAAGTCCGGACGTGAAGTAAGGATACGGCTTTTTGAGCGTCCTGAGTATTCGCTTGAAGTTTACGGAGCTTCGGTATGTGCTGACAATTCGAAGGAAAACGGCGATACATCCATGATTTTCAGTGACGGAACAGGCGTGAGTTATGTCATTCTTTCTGACGGAATGGGATGCGGAAAAACTGCGGCAGTGGAGTCACGCATGGTGGTTAGGATGTTCCGCCGTCTGATAAGCAGCGGTGTGAATTATTCATCTGCCATAAAGCTGATAAATTCAATAATGCTGACGAAATCACGGGATGAAGCTTTTGCAACGCTCGATGCAGTCAGGATCGACCTTGACACCTGTGGTCTGACCGTTATCAAATCGGGAGCTACTGCTACTCTGATACGTCATCGTGGAAGCGTTATGAAGATAACCTCACCGACTTTTCCTATCGGGATCTATGAGCAGTCTGATACATTTTCAAGAGATTATGATTTTGAGGACGGGGATATAATAATCATGTTTTCTGACGGAATCAGTGAAAATGCATACAGCTATATAAAGGAATTATTGTTGGGAAATGGTAGTCTCAAGAGTATTGTAGATGAGATATGTGTAAAATCAGAGGTGTTCAACCCGGCAGCCAGAAGTGATGATGTTACTGTAATAGGTATAAAAGTGATTCGTTCATGAACTATACATATAATCGAATTTAATCAAACTTTCTTCATAAATTGTTAATATTTGTGTTATGTGTGCAGAATGATAAAAAGACCGACGAGAAATTATGGCAAAATTCACTAATATATTCGCACGGAATTAGTATATTTACTGAATTTTCAACTGAGTTTTGAAAAATAACTTGAATAATTCTTCGTTTTCTGTTAAAATGTAATTAGCAAAGGAGGCTGAATTATGTCAGTTAATAATAACAAAAGTCAAAATGATTTTCCGCTGTACCTTTTTTATCAGGGAAAAAATTATGAGGCTTACAAATTTTTTGGAGTACATTCTAAGAAAAAAGGAAGAGGACAAACATTCAACTTTAGAGTTTGGGCTCCTAATGCAAAGAGCGTTTCTGTCGTAGGCGATTTTAATGAATGGGATCGTACGAAGAATCCAATGAAGCTTATTGCAGACGGCGTATGGGAAGCTGATATCACTAAGGTGAAGCAGTTCGATGTGTACAAGTATAGTATTGAAACGAGAGACGGCAGAACGATTCTGAAATCAGATCCGTATGCCGCTCATTATGAGACACGTCCCGGAACAGCTTCCAAGATTTATGAAAGCAATTATGAGTGGAAAGATCAGGAATGGTTTGAATCCAAGAAAAATAAAAGTATATATAAAAGTCCGGTAAATGTATATGAAGTTCATCTCAGTTCATGGAAAAGAGAGGAACAGCGTGAGTTTATTGACTATATCACATTTGCCAGAGATATAATACCGTATCTCAAAAAGATGTCGTATACACATATTGAATTCATGCCTCTTACCGAATATCCGTTTGATGGTTCATGGGGATATCAGGTAACAGGATATTTTGCGCCTACTTCACGATACGGAACACCTGATGATTTCAGGAAAATGGTGGATATGTTCCACGAAGCTGGAATAGGTGTTATTCTGGACTGGGTACCGGCACACTTCCCGAAAGATGAAGCAGGTCTTTATGAATTTGATGGTACCTGCTGTTATGAATACACTGATGAACGAAAAAGAGAACATAAGGCATGGGGAACAAGAGTATTCGACTATGGCAAGGCAGAGGTATGCTCCTTCCTTATTTCGAGTGCAAACTACTGGTTCGACGAGTTCCACGTTGATGGTCTTAGAGTAGATACGGTTGCGTCTATGCTTTATCTTGATTATGACAGACGTGACGGCGAATGGTGTGCTAATATTTACGGAGGAAATGAAAATCTTGAGGCTGTTGAATTCTTCAAGCATCTTAACGAAGCTGTTTTCTCCAAGCATCCTGATGCTCTTATGATCGCTGAGGAATCAACAGCATGGCCTCTTGTTACAAAGCCGACAGATATTGGCGGTCTTGGATTCAATTTCAAGTGGAACATGGGCTGGATGAATGATATGCTCAGCTATATGTCACTTGATCCGATTTATCGCTCATTTAACCACGATAAACTTACATTCTCATTCTTCTATGCCTTCTCAGAAAATTATATCCTGCCTATTTCACATGACGAGGTAGTTTACGGAAAGTGCTCAATGATAAATAAAATGCCGGGCGAGTATGATCAGAAATTTGCATCATACCGTGCATTTCTTGCGTATATGATGGCGCATCCCGGAAAGAAGCTTCTCTTTATGGGACAGGAATTCGGACAGATGAACGAATGGAATTATCAGACGCAGCTTGACTGGAATCTTATGGAATTTGATTCACATAAGAATCTTCTTAAATTCTCAGAAAAGCTCAATAAATTCTATGCTGAAAATTCACCCATGTGGCAGAATGATGATTCATGGGGCGGATTCAGCTGGATCTCAAATGATGATTACAGGCAGAGCGTAATAGCATTCAGACGTATAGACGATAACGGCGATGAAATTATTGCTGTCTGCAATTTTGTGCCCGTTGAACGAAACGATTACAGAATCGGTGTTCCATACAAGGGCAGATATAAGCTGATGTTCAATACTGATGCAAAGGAATTCGGCGGTTCAGGTATTTCAGAAAAGTCATTCAAGACTGAAAATGAACCTATGCACGGTCAGGATCAGAGTATTTCCATGACTCTTGCACCGCTTTCAGTAGTATATCTCAAATATGCTCCTGTAAAGAAAAGAACTCCGAAAACAGCAGCAGAGGAAGTTCCGGAAAAGCCGAAGAAAACAAGAAAAAAGGCTGCGGAAAAGTCATCAGATAAATAATTAATCATATATAACACTTTCAGGAGGAATACTATATGTACACAAAAAAAAGAGTCGTTGCAATGCTTCTTGCAGGCGGTCAGGGAAGCAGACTTTATGCACTGACCAAAAATGTAGCAAAACCTGCAGTTCCATACGGCGGAAAATATCGTCTTATTGACTTTCCGCTTTCAAATTGTACCAATTCCGGAATTGATACAGTAGGTGTTCTTACCCAGTATCAGCCGCTTGTTCTTAACGAATATATCGGCAACGGTCAGCCATGGGATCTTGACAAGATGAATGGCGGCGTTCATGTTCTGCCTCCGTATGAAACTCAGGCAGGAGCTTCATGGTATGAAGGAACAGCAAATGCGATCTATCAGAATATGCGCTTTATTGAACGCTATGATCCTGAATATGTAGTAGTTCTCGGCGGTGACCACATCTATAAAATGGATTACTCAAAAATGGTTGATTACCATGTTGCAAATAACGCAGATTGTACAATTTCTGTTATTGATGTTCCGAGAGCAGAAGCTTCACGTTTCGGCATCATGATATGTGACGATCAGAACAAGGTTATTGATTTCGTTGAAAAGCCGAAGGAGCCTAAGTCTACTCTTGCTTCAATGGGTATCTACGTTTTCACTTGGGAGAAACTCCGCAAGTACCTTATCGAAAACGAAGAAGATGCTAATGCAAAGCGTGACAGAGGCGAAAAATGGTCAAAAGACTTTGGTAAGG
The DNA here is from genome assembly GCA_017513795.1 of Ruminococcus sp. Lineage (GTDB taxonomy): Bacteria > Bacillota > Clostridia > Oscillospirales > Ruminococcaceae > Ruminococcus. The sequence continues at coordinate 19,337 of JAFXEJ010000123.1, read as the reverse complement.
ATATCGTTACTTCTATGCTTCGTGACGATCAGCGTCTTTTTGCCTACGAATTTGAAGGCTACTGGAAGGATGTAGGAACTCTTGATTCTCTCTGGGAAGCAAATATGGATCTTCTCAGTCCCAGTGTTCCGCTTGATCTTTATGATCCGAGCTGGAAGATCTACTCCAGAAGCAGTTATATGCCGCCGCAGTATATCGGTGAAAATGCAAATATTGAAAATTCCATGATAGCTCAGGGAAGCGAGATCAACGGAACTGTTGATTTCTCTATCCTGTTCTCAGGTGTAACTATTGAGGAGGGCGCAACTGTAAAATACAGTATCATTATGCCCGGAACAGTAATCAAATCAGGTGCTGTTGTAGAATATGCTATCATCGGTGAAGACAGCGTTATTGAAGGCGGAGCAAAAGTCGGAACAAGTCCGGAAAACGTTGAAAACAGAGATGACTGGGGTATTGCCGTAGTAGGTCATAATGTTACCGTTTCTGCAGATAAGGTTGTTGAACCCAAGCAGATCATCGGCGAAAATATATGATCGGAGGAGTTTTAGTATGAGTGTTAATTACAATGTTTTAGGACTTATTTTCGCAAGTATGCATGATGCTTATGTCAGCGAGCTTACAAAGCAGAGAACAATGGGGTCTATCCCTTTTGGAGGCCGCTACAGACTTATAGATTTTCCGCTTTCGAACATGGTGAATTCCGGTGTTTCTGAGGTAGGAGTAATTACAAAATCAAATTACGGTTCACTTCTCGATCATCTTGGTTCAGGACGTGACTGGGATCTCTCCCGCAAAAAGGGCGGACTTCATCTGCTTCCGCCTTACAGCCAGACAGGCGGCATCTACAAGGGACGTCTTGACGCTCTCAACAATGTCTGGAGTTTTGTTGAACATTCAAAGGCACAGTATGTCATCATGGCAAACTGCGATGTTGTTACAACAATAAATTTTGATCCTGTGTTCAAGCAGCACATGAAATCAGGAGCTGATATCACACTTATCTACAGCAAGGGTTACTATGACGGCGAGAAGAATACGTCCACAACAGTTCTTGAATTTGATGAAAACAACAGCCTCAAGGATGTTCTTGTTGCACCCAAGATCTCAGGTGAGTGCAATATATGGATGGAAATGCTGATAATCAGCAAGGAATTCCTGAAGAAGATAGTAACTGATGCGGCAAGCAGAAATCAGTTCAGCTTTACCCGTGAGATACTTCAGGGAAAGATGGATGAATATAAGATAATGGGCTATGAGCACAAAGATTTCTTCACAAGAATAGACAGTGTTCAGAGCTACTACAATGCAAGCAAGATGCTCCTTGATAAGGAAAAGCGTTCAGCACTTTTCAAGAAGTCAATGCCTGTATATACAAAAATCGGCGATAATGGTCCTGCAAAGTATGGTCTTGAATCAAATATAAAGGATTCACTTATTGCAGATGGCTGTATCATTGAGGGAACAGTTGAAAACTCAATACTTTTCAGAGGAGTAAGAGTTGACAAGGGCGCTGTTGTAAAAAACTGCGTGCTTCTTCAGGGAACTCATGTAGGCAAGAAATGCAATATTGCGTCAGTTATAACAGATAAGAATGTTGAAATAAGCAATGATAAGGTTCTGACCGGTTCAGAATCATATCCGCTTTATATTAGTAAAAACGGAAAGATATAATGGCGGTGACAGAATAATGAATATTCTTTTTGCTGCAAGTGAAGCTGTACCTTATGCAGCTTCAGGCGGACTTGCTGATGTAGTCGGTTCTCTGCCGAAAGCAATGAATGAAAAAGGGCAGGATTGCCGTGTTGTTATTCCTCTTTATAAAGCGATAAGTCCGGAGCTTCGCAAGGAAATGAAATTTATAACCAACATAACGGTTGATGTTTCATGGCGAAAGCAGTACTGCGGTATTTTTACCGCAGTAAAGGATAATATTACATATTATTTTATTGATAATGAATATTATTACATGAGAGACGGTCTTTATGGATTCTACGATGACTGTGAACGTTTCGTATTTTTCAACAGAGCCGTGCTTGAAATGATAAGGTATATTGATTTTACACCGGATATTATAAACTGCAATGACTGGCAGACAGCGCTTATTCCTGTATATTATAATGTTTATTATAAATATCAGCAGGGATATGACGGAATAAAAACAGTGTTTACTATTCATAACATTGAATATCAGGGTAAATATGGAAAAGAAGTTCTTAGCGAATTAATGGGGATTCCGGCGTATAATGCCAATCTTCTCGACTACGACGGCTATGTGAATATGCTGAAAGGTGCTATCGAAACTGCTGACAGGATAGTAACTGTAAGTCCGAGTTATGCGTGGGAAATTCTTGATCCATGGTATGCTCATGGTCTGGACAGGATTCTTGTTACAAAGCAATACAAGCTTATGGGAATTCTGAACGGAATTGATACTCAGCGATATGATCCTGAAACCGACGCCGGAATCATAGAGAAATATTCAGTCAAGGATATTTCCGGCAAAAATTACTGCAAGCTTGCTCTGCTGAACGAGCTTGGACTTGATGAAGGCGATGAGCCGGTTATTGGTATTGTTACCCGATTTGTAAACCACAAGGGAATTGATCTTATCCGCTGTGTATTTGAGGAAATGATATCTATGGGAATCAAATTTGCAGTTCTGGGAAGCGGAGAGAAGATATATGAAGACTTCTTCCGTGAAATGGCAGCAAGATATCCTAACCGTGTATCAGTTACCATTGGATTTGTTCCGGAGCTGTCACATAAGATATATGCTGGTGCAGATATGTTTCTTATGCCATCAAAGAGCGAGCCTTGCGGTCTTGCACAGATGATAGCCATGAGATACGGAACTATTCCGATAGTCCGTGAAACAGGCGGTCTGAGAGATACTGTCAGGGATAACGGCGGAATAAACGGCAACGGATTTACATTTAAGACAATAAATGCTCTTGATATGATTGACGCTGTAAGACGTGCTCTTATTGATTATGAAAATAAGGACGTGTGGAATTCACTTGTCAAGCGTGCAATGAACTGTGATTACAGCTGGCAGGCTTCGGCAGATCTTTACATCAATATGTATAAAAATCTCATATCAGAAGAATAACTGGAACTGTATCAGTTCTGGAATAATTAAAGGGCGATCGAGTGATCGCCCTTTTTGAATTAACTGAAGTTTTGCGCAAGCCGATAGTCGATTGCTCCGGTGAATGGATCGTATATCAGCGATTCATTGTCATTTGATGAGACAAGATAAGCGTTTTTGTAGAAAATCGGAATAAATCCGAAACTTTCTGTTATTGTTTTTTCCGCATTGGTGTAAGCCTCAACAAGCGAGGGAACATCGCTGCATTTCAGAATGCTTTCAGTAAAAGATGTTTTTCCGGCTGCTGCTTTAAGACAGTCATTTTTTTCGAACTGATTGATAACTGAAAGTCCGCTGCAAAGATCTCCTTTTACGGGATACAGGGCAATGCTGTAGTTTCCATCAGCAATGCGCTGATTGAATTCATCAGCAGTAACATCTTCAATGCCGATATAGATTCCAAGAGTATCCTGCCAGCTTTGCGATAGGTGGTGAAGATCGCCAGAGTCAGCTGTTTCAGCGTTTACAAGAATCTTAACTGATTCAACAGAGCCGATATTAAGTTCTTTTTTAGCGTCCTGAAGACATTTTCTTGCTTTGTCGAGGTCATAGATACTGAATTGGCTGTCAGAAGAAAGTTCACGGTAACTTCTTCCGGCAAGTCTTACTGCGGGAGGAATGATTCCCGAAGCTGTTTCGGCATCATCGCCGATACTGCTGCTGAGAGAATTTCTGTCTATGGAGTATGCAAGTGCTTTTTTCAGATTGGTATTTGAAAAGACCTTATCATCGGGATTGAAAACAAGTCCGAGTGTTATAGCCGGACTGCTTTTTACCGAGTATTTCTTTTTGTTGTAGGAATCCTGCAATGTTGAGAAACATTCGATTTTTCCGTTTTTGAAAAGATCACGGATATCGCTGTCAGATTTCTGGATAGTGAAGCTAACATAAGCCGGAAGAACCTGAAATTTCTCATTTGCATTGATTTCATTTCTTCTCATGTAGAGGATATTGTGACTTCCATAGGGATCATAGAACCATTGTCTTACATAGAAAGGTCCATTCGACATAACTGAATTATCATCAAGACCGTATCTTCCTTTTGTAGAATCAAAGAATTCACGGTTGCAGGGAAATGCAGCTGCTGTGGACATCATTCCGAGAAATTCTGCCGAAGGATAATCGAGGGTGATTTGTAGAGTAAAGTCATCAATGGCAGTCAATCCTGCATTTAACGGATCATCCTTACCGCTTATTATCGAACTTCCGTTTTTGATGCACATGAAGTTTGAAGCATAAGGCGACTGCATTATTGGATCAAGTACACGCTGCAGAGCAAAAATGTAATCATGGGCTGTAACCGGAAAGTACTCATCTTCATCTATTTCGTCGTTGTTGTTTTTATCAAAGAACCAATAGTTATCCTGATGCAGCTTGAATGTATATGTCAGCTGATCGGAACTTACCGTATAGCTTTCGGCATTGCAGCAGACGATATTTCCATTTTCGTCTGCAGAAACAAGACCGCTGTACAGATTTTTGATAACAGTATTTGAAGAAGGGTCGTTAGCAAATTGAGGATCAAGGCTTTTGGGATTTCCCGAAAGCGGAACATCATATAAATGGTTCGCACCGCTTCCCTTATCATCTTTTCCGCACGAAGAAAGTGGAAAAGCAAGGAGCGCAGCGCAGAAAAGTGCTGTTATTTTTTTCAATTTGTTCTCCTTTGTATCAAAATAAGCAAGAGACAAAAAGCTTTGCTTCTGAATCTTGCTTATACTTGTTTTATTTGAATTTAGTTGAGGCTTACGGTGACGATAAAACCGTCTGCATTGTCGCCTGAGACAGTATATGTTTTGTTAACGGGAACAGGAACGGCTGTAGTTCCGCCTGTGCTTGTCACTGGTGCATAGTAAACGTGATAAAGCTTTGAATCTGCTTTAACCTCAAGGGGTTCACTGTTATTATGCTCTTTGACAAGGCTTATATACTCCTCAAGACAGAGGTTATTTTCTTTTATGTAAGTAGCGTGAGGAACACCTACATATCTGTATGTCTGTGATCTCGGAGCTTCACCTGTAAAGTTTTCCTTTCCTTCAGGGTATCTCACTATAAAGCCGTAATCAGCGGCATGATCGTCGATCCATGCATAGATACCGGTAGGGGAGTAGAATCCTGAGCTTGAAGAACCGTCTTTAGGGAAAATTCCCATATCGAAGCTTCTTGCGGTGTGATAATCCACATATCCGCCCTGATATTTGGAGCTTCCGGAATAATATTTATCATTCTGATCCTCAAGTGTTCTGAATCCGCCGATAATCATAATATCGGTACTGCCTGATTCATTATAGAAAGCCTCCATCATGCTGTCAAGCTGATCAATAACATCAGAATCAAGACGCATCACATAGTCGCTTACGCTGTAGTATTCAGTTTTTATATTATCATAAAGAGTGATAGGATTTGCATCTTCTTCCGGGAATGTATACTGATGATCCTGATTTACAAGGATAAGACTTCCGCAGCTAAGATCGGTAGGGGAATAATTTTCTGTAGTAAAAGCGTAATCAGAAGCTGCTGTAAGTTCGGATGAAGTAAGTATTGAATTTGTTTCATCGCTTGTGATGAGATTATCTATAATAGAACCGGTTCCGGTAGTACTGTTTGAATTGCTTGAATCAGATGTTGTATCTGATGATTTTTTCTTGGTATCTTTTTTGCCTTCCTTGCAGCTTTTCATGCATGAGGCGGGTATAACGATCAGAACAATAAGTACGAGAACGGCAGCGACGATACGATCATATCTGACCTTGTACTTTTTTGAAGTACTTTGTCTGCGGCGCTCTCTGCGCTCATAGTCTTTATTCATATAAAAGAATCTCTCCTTAAATCAATTCCTTGATTTTTTTGAAATGTAAATAAAAAATCACTAATTGTTTTTATTATATCACATAAAATCCGGATTGTAAAGCTTTTTTCGGAAATTTTACAATAAATTTGAAATTTAGTTACAATATGGTTAAGATAGCTATATTTTATCAATGATAACCGGAACGATATAGCATAATCCAGCGATGAAACCAAGCTTGATAACGAGAGAAAACGAAAGAAATCTGTGTTTACGGAGACATTTTTTCAGCATAGCAGAGCTGTCCTTGTAATCCTCAAGAGATCTGAAAATTTCAGCGGCAGTATCATAGTCGCTGTGGAATTCCGCAGATTTGAGCAGCTTTAGTCCCTTTCTGTAGGAATTTTCACGCTCATAGTCATTATGAAGTAATAATTCACCGCATTCCTGAACTTTAATAGGACTGTCCTTGTAGTTTTCAAGTTCTTCAAAAATAATGCGTGCTGCCTCTGTTTCTTCGAGAGAGATACTTTCTGCCATTATCTGACAGGCTTTCTGATAATTTTGTTCTTTGAGTTCTTCAATTTTCATGCAGCATTCGCTGAGCATTGCTTCAGCGTTCTGAATATTTCCGGCATTGGATAAGAGCAGACGAGCCGATGTGAGTTCGCTGAGGGTATGAGCGGATTTCATTAGCTTTATACCTCTGTTAAGCATTGATTGTCTGCTTAGATCTTCAAGTCTTGTGCATCCAAGCTGAATAGCCTTATGATAGTTGCTGCTGAATGAAAGATCATAAGTCACATCAGGAATTTTTTCATCATTTTCAAGCTCACATTCCACAAGAAGTCTTCCGAGAAAAGCATCCGGATTCTGTGGTGATATGCTGACAGCACGGGTAAAGAATTTATAGGCAGAAGCCCATTTTCTTTTTTCGAGGCAGAGATTTCCGCGTCTGACGAGATCTTCGGCAGTAAGTTCTTCTTCATCCGGTATATTTTTTTCCGGTTTCTGCACTGCAATCTGGTCAAGCATTTTTTTCTGCATAACGTCGATATATTCGGCTTCCTTGCGATATGCATTGCGGCGAGGCATATCCATGGTATCAATAGCTTTCAGAAAGAAATCATCGCACAGTATCGACTTGTATCTTGCACGGCGGCAGTCAGGAACCATAATATTTATCTGAGGTTCATTGATGTACTGAACACCATAGCGGCAGAGAGCAAGCTGCCAGTATATTTCAGGATCATCCTTTGTATGGTTAAGAAGTTCGTTGTAAAGTGTTTCTGCTTTGTTGAATTCACACGTCTGACGAAGATGATTAGCACGATTCATAGCGGAAATAATTCTGTCGTTGTCAGACAGAGGGAGAGTCTGTGATGTTCCGCAGAAGCTGCAATTGCAAACGGATTGTATATTTTCTGTTTCAAACTCTTTTTCGCACATTCTGCATTTGTATATTGACATTTGTAAATCTCCTAAGTTGGTTAGTCTATGTTTTGATTTGCGGCTTTTTTCCGGTATTCCGACGGAGTACAATTTCTGTATTTCTTGAATTGCCGCATAAAGTAAGATTCGTTTTCATAACCGCATTTTTCAGCAATTATGCTTATTGCAAGATTTGTAGTTGTAAGAAGTTCAGAGCCTCGTATCAGTCTGCTTTCAATTACATCACGGAGAAAGGTGATACCGAATGCCTCACGGTAAAGACGATGGAAATAAGTGCGGCTTATTTCAAGCTTCATGCAGATATCTTCCGCATTCCATTCAGACGAAGGATTCGCATAAATCGAGTTTCTGACGGCTTTTAATTCGGAGTATCTTGGTATAAGAACATCATTTTTTTCAGATATACCAAGATAAGAGTCACTTATCAGTATAAAAATGATCTTCATGTAAAGTTCCATAAGGTCGTTGACCGATTTTCCCTGACGGACAAAGTTAGTCTTCATAGCTTTTACTGACGAGGAAATGCTGAAATCGTCCAGTATCTTCACCGGTGTGTTTACCGGAAGTTTTATAGTTGTCATATACTGCTTGTCAGCTGATGAAGGACGGAAATTAATACAATCAAATCTGATGTTTTTTCGTGTGAGTGAACGGAAACTTTTTTTGCATCCGGAAGTGAGTATCAAAGCTGAATTTCCGTACATAGCGGTATCGTTTCCGTTTATTGTAAGAATTGCCGGTGTTTTGAATATATACAGACTGAATGTTGTTTCCGGCAGTGATTTTTCCGGTATATCACGGGAGCAATTGAGGCTGATCTTTAGAATTTTCATTTTTTATCTCCTCATGTATTATTATTTTTATTATACCATATTAACGCAGATTTTTCAATGAAAAAAATAAAAATGATTTTTTTGAAAAAAAGTGAGAGTTTTTATATTCGGGAAACGACTAATATATAGGTGGTACTGTACGGAGCTTGTTCGGTGTGCTGCAATAATATTTTAGGAGGAAAAAATGATATCTATTATTTCCGGAATACTGTTGCCGGCAGTATTCTATGCCCTGTTTTACTTGATTTGCAATCGCAAATCAAAGGACAACGATGAAAACGAATCCAAACTTTCCAAAGATGAGAAAAAGAAACTCAGATTGGAAAAACGCAAAAAACAGAAAGAATTCAACAATCGTCTTGTAATAATATCGACGTTTGAAATAGCATTGTTTACTATATTGAATATAGTTTCTATATATGCTATGAATTTTTCCGGAAAGCACATATCTCCTGTTGCTTTTGCAGTTGCCGGAATCATTCCGTTTGCGGCTGCGGCAGTAAAGCATTTAAAGGGAGAGGGCAGTTTATTTACTTTCATGAAAAGAATATCAATTGCTGCGCTTATTCTTATAGCAGCAGAGGTATTTCTGTTCAATGCCAAAAGCTTTGATAAGAATAATTCAAGAACAGATATTCCTGTAAATAAGATATTCCTGACTGAAGGAGCAGTCTTTGAAGATGAATCAATTGTACTGAATTCATCGGCAACTCTTACAATGAATGATGTGCCGAAAGATACAACTGCTTTGCTGCTTGATTTTGACAGATCAATAAACAGAGACAGTCGTCCTATCAATGTTACGCTGACGATTCAGGATGAAAACCTCAGCTATAATCACGAGATCGTACAGAAAAAGATGACTATGGCAGCAGGCTATGACACTACTTTGTCATTCCAGCCTTACGGAGATATATATTCATTGAAAGTTTCAATTGATGAAATTTATTCTCCGATTACAATTGAAAAAGTCACAGCGTTGAGTGCAATTCCGTTTTCGTTCTCTCTGATACGCTTTTTTGTACTTCTCGGAGTAATTATACTGATATGTGCAGTTGTAAGCTTTAAGCTGTGGAAAGTTACATATCAGAGCCGTAATCCGCTTCATATATTGCTTACAGAGCTTGTGGTTGTTCTTTGTACATTATCTGCACTCATGATGATAAATCCGTACGAAGAAGCTATAGAATACGATAAAGACGTCCGTACATATTCAGATCCGTATAATTACACCTTCGACGCCTTTATGAAGAAGCAGGTAAGCCTTGATATAGAACCCGAAGCAGCTCTTGCAGAAATGGATAATGTCTATGATACAAGTGAAAGAAACGCAAAGCAGACGCTTGGTATGTGGGATTTCGCCTATTATGAAGGAAAATATTACAGTTATTTCGGATGTACTCCTGTACTGACATTTAATTTCCCTTATTATTGGATAAATGATGAACTTCCTACCGTAGGCATGACGGTGTCGTTCTTTGGCATATTAGCAATATGGTTTATGTGCAGAGCGATTCTTGCGGCGGTAAAACTGCTGGTTCCGAAAGCCAATCTGTTGATACTGCTGAGCTTCCTGATGATAACTCCGGGAGTAAGCGGAATCTACTACTGTATCAACGGTGGAAGTATGTATACTGTTCCAACAATATGTGGACTGTGCTGGCTCTTTGCATGTCTGTGGCTCGGCATAAAAGCGTGTCTCACTTCAAATAAGCCATTGAAGCTTATCTGTCTTTTTGCTTCAGGTGTGTCCCTTGCACTTTGTGCCGGATCACGTCCCGGAATAGCTCTCAGCAGCGCAATACTTATCCCGCTGTTTATCGGAATACTCCGTAACAAGGAGCAGAAGCCGGTATTCCGTGGTGCTCAGGCAGCATGTTTCTGTGTACCGTTACTGATTGGCGGAGTTCTCCTGATGATTTATAATAATGCACGATTTGGTTCGCCGTTCGACTTCGGATTTACATATCAGCTGACAGTAAGCGATATTTCTGCGAATAAGCTCAGTCTTGCCGGATTGCCGCCGATGCTTTACCACTATATTTTCCAGATGCCCAGATCATCTATGTATTTCCCGTTCTTTGAACCGACATATTGTGTTCTGTTCAATTATCAGAAATACACATATCTTGCAGACTGTATAAGCGTATTTACATACCCTGTAATTGTTGCCGGAGTTATTATGATTCCAACTGCGCTCAGAAAAAATAAATGTATGAATAACTGCAATGCAACAATGATACAGCAGAGATCCATAATTATTCTCTGCTTTGCAATAGCACTTTTTACCGGATGGTCGAATTTCTGTCTCGGCGGAGCTATTACAAGATATATTGTGGATTTAATGCCCTTGCTGCTGATTGGTACACTTGTATGTATACTTCGTAGCATGGGAGATCCTGAAAAGCATAGAATGAGATATGGTGTAGTTCTTGCATCTATTGCGATATCATTTATAACAAGCTGGCTTTTTACAATTCAGGTAAGAGAGGGAAGCTTGTTGAAGTGTCTGCCGAATATTTACGATATAGTTGAAGATCTTGTGATTTTCTGGCAGTAATGAAAAAGAAAAGCAGTACCGTTTTGTGAACGGTACTGCTTTTTAATTCATAATGAAAATCACTTATTGTCAGCATCAAGCCACTTGTATGCAAGAGCTGCAAGACCAGCGCCAATGAACGGAGCAATAATGAAGATCCATACCTGAACGATTGCATCGCCAAGAGCAAATACAGCGGGGAAAAGGCTTCTTGCAGGGTTTACAGAAGTTCCTGTAAGACCGATTCCGAGGATGTGAACGAGTGTAAGAGATAAACCGATCACAAGTCCGCCGAAAGAACCGTGGTTTGCCTTTTTGGATGTTACGCCGAGAATAGCCATTACAAAGATAAATGTAAGAACTATTTCAACGATGAATCCAGCGAGAATGTTGTCATCTACACCAGCAAGAGTGTTAGCTCCCATGCCCCAGTCCTTGCCTTCAGGAGCTGTCCAGTCTTTGACGTCGCCGAGCGAGAATGTGAGTCTGAGGAGAAGTGTTCCGATAAAGGAACCTGCACACTGAGAGATCACATAGCTGAGGAATTCTCTGGTGTTAAGACCGCCGTTCATATAAACTGCGAAAGAAACGGCAGGGTTAACATGACATCCGGAGATATTTCCGATGCTGTAAGCCATAGCAACGATAGAAAGTCCGAAAGCAAGAGCAATGGTAAGAGTACTTGTGCCAGCCATAGCTGAACCGCAGCCGATGAGTACGAGTACACATGTACCGATACATTCAGCCACACACTTTTTGATCATTGATTTTTCCATTTGGTAGTCCTCCTTTTTTAAGATTTCCGTGTTATCCGGATGATTGTATTATACCATAATATTCTGTTAAAGTCAAGAAAAAAGTTGATGAATACATATAAAATAATAACAATTCCGAGGGATTTTATAGTGATATATATCAAATCCCTCCTGCGATATACAGGAGGGATATTTGTATTGATATATTTTCTTACTTAGAAAATCATTGATATGTCAATATTGATATCAGTTCTTTTCAGGAAGCTCTGCGATAAGCTTGAGAAGATATCTCTGAACTGCAAGAGCGTCAAGATTTGTAAGTCCGTCACCGGGATTGCAGCAGTCAGCATTCTTTGCGCCTTCCTCAGAGATAGCCAGAGGATCTGAACCGCCTACGCCATAGCTGTCAGGATTTCCGATAACCTGCATGATAAGAACTGCGTCAGAAAGTGCGATATTTCCGTCGCCATTTGCATCGCCATATACAACTTCCGGAGTTACTACAGGAGGCTCGCCCTTTACCCATACAGCAGTAAGAGAGATTCCAAGACCGGGCTTTGCACCTTTGATAAGGAATTCATCACCGGGCTGATAGATCGTAGTAACATTTTTTCCGTCAACTTTTTCAGTGAATTTCCAGCCGTCAAAGTAATAACCAGACTTTGTACCAGTCATTTCAGGACAGATAATAGTTGTGTCGGTTTTGCCGGGAACTCTGTAGATGTCATTTGTATTTCCGGTACTGCCGTTGAAAACTACATTGTATTCAATCGGCTCCCATACAGCGGTAAAGGTTACATCCTGACTGGGCATTATATAAGCAGAAAGAGGAGCGTACACCTTACCGTCTGCATCGCAGCTCCAGCCAATGATTTTGAATCCCATTCGTGAGAATCTTCCTGCTTCAGCAAGATCAGTCTGCTGAGTCTCAACACGGTCAAACACGCCAGATGTTGCACCTGTGAGACGGTCAACATCACCGGGAGTGTATGTAAGCTTATAAAACTTGAGCCAGTTAGGAGTGAAGGTTATATCATGATCAGGCATAATAATGTACTGCTGACCACGGTAAGCGACACCATCATAGAGCCATCCTAACTGTACATGAGTGTTTTCCGGATGATTGAACGCAAAGAGAGATACTTCAACAAATGCACCTTTTGGTTCGGCTACAGGCTGAAGCTGAACAGGAAGATCTTCTTCGTTTGGAATACTTTCAACTTCATATTTAACCATATGATAATCTTTGTCTTTGGAATTATACCATACAGGAGTAAGTGTTACATCTTCCTCGCCAATCTGAAGAATAGTATTTGAAGGATATCCTCTTACGCCGTCAACAGTCCATCCCTGGAAAACGTAGTTCTCCTTTGAAAGAGTTACTACAGGAATTCTTACAGAACCGTTAGGATCGGCAGTGATATCATTTAGTTCAACGATATTTCCGTCCTCATCTTCTTCGATAGTGATGCCTTCTTCGCTGATATCGAAGTGAACAGTGACCTGTTTCTTTTCTTCAGCCTCTCCTGATTCTGCAAATGAAGGGAAAGCTGTCATTACAGACATTGCTGTAAGTGCGGAAAGAGTCAGAGCAGTAATTTTGCTGATTATTTTTTTCATAGCAAGACCTCCTTAATAAAGGGTTTTTAAAAGATAAAAAGTTTTTAAAAGAGTTTTAATTGATTATCCTGTGATTTCTGTAACAGGGAGTTTATCAATAACTTTAAGGCAGAAATTCTGAACAGCAAGTGCGTCAAGATTTGTGACGCCGTCTCCGGGGAGATAGCAGTCAGCATTGATCATTCCCTGTGGAGTGATTGCAGAAGGATCAGAACTTTCAGTACCGAATTCATCGGGATTTCCTATAGTCTGCATGATAAGAACAGCGTCAGAAAGAGTTACATCGCCGTCACAGTTTGCATCACCAGCCAGTTCGGTTGTTGGTTCATCAGAAGCGATCCATACGCCTTCAAGAGGAATACCAAGACCGGAGATTTCACCGTAGATGAAGAACTCATCACCAGGCTGGTAAAGAGTACCCTTGTAGTCCCAGCCAGCAAATTTATAGCCAGGTTTTGTCATGCCAGGCTCGGGGCATACGACAGTAGTATCTGTCTGTCCGTCGATTCTGATATGAGTTTCAAATTTACGAAGTTCAGGACGGAACACAAGAGTATATGTTTTAGGTGCCCAAACAGCGGTAAAAACTACATCTTCTTCCGGCATGGTATAGTAAGCTTCTGGTTCATAGATCTTGTCGTCAGCACTGCAGTGCCAGCCGCTGAGGTAGAAACCGATTCGTGAAAGTCTTGAAGCTTCAGCGAGTTCTGTCTGGAATCCTTCAATTCTTTCGAGTTCCTGACCTAAAACACCTACAATGCGGTCAACATCTCCGGCACTGTAACAGAATTTACGGTATTTGTGCCAGCTGGGAGTTAATTCGATATCGTGGTCAGGCATAATGATTTTCTGCTGACCAAGATAAGTTTTTCCGTCGTATATCCAGCCGATCTGTGTGTAAGTGTTTTCAGGATGATAGAAAACATTAAGTGATACTTCAACAAGCTCGCCTGGTTTTACTTGTTTGTCGGGCAGACGGCTTCCCTTGTCAAAGGTTCCGAGATCACATACAGTTTCATAGTGGACTGTATACTTTGTGGTATCGGAATTCTTGCTCCATACTGGAGTGAGAGTTGCGTCTGTTTCAGGAAACTGAATAACGGAACCGGGAGAATAAGCCTGTACGCCGTCGAATGTCCAGCCAGTGAAAGTATATCCGGCTCTCTCAAGACCTACATCCGAAAGATATCTTGAGGTTCCCGGAGTACCGCTGAAATCAACGATATACTGTGGATTTCCGTACTCATTATCTTCAACCTTAACGCCGTCTCCGCTAAGATCGAAGTGGATGGTAACTTTTGTTTTTTCTTCGGAACTTGCAGACGCAGGCAGAGTGCTAAACATACCGGCTGCAAGAATCGCAGAAGTAAAAGTTGCTGTCAATTTGCTAAATAATTTTTTCATTTTTCCTCCATAATTTCATGTTTTCTTAAAACCAGCCCCCACTGATTTTATGCAAAACGATTTTTTTCAGGATCATAAAGATATCCTATAGATGAGAGCTTTTCCGACACAGTGTTTTTCTCTATGCACAGGCTTTTACAAAGGTCGTCAAGATTCTGACCAGTATCTCTGAGCTGCGTGTTTATGTAGCTCAGCAGTATAGCCGGATCATTAGGAATATTCAATTTTTCAACACCTCCGGATCACTGACATCAGACAGTGCAGTGCAGTTCACTGTCTAAAATAAATATACAATAATTGACTGGTTTTGTCAATGAATTTTAAACAAAATGAAATGTGACTTTTTTAATAACTGGTATATAAAATTAAATAATAAAGATTGAGTTAATATATATTTTTTACAATTAAGGACAAATGATTAAGCGTACCTGTTTATTGCTTTTAACAGATACGCTTAATGTATTTTAGAATTAGATTTAGGATGAATAAAAATTTATTCATCTGAACTTCAGATGTTTTCCGGAAGTTCAATTCCGCTCATCTCTGATGTTGCGGTTCTCATGCGATTTTCGTATTCTCGCTGAAAAGGATCTTTGATATCACGCCTGATTTTTTCCACACGCTGTTCTTCAGTACGCTCATTAAAATAGGGGAATCCCACCTGTTTTTCAAGATAACGGAAGCTATTATTTGCCTTTATATTGATGAATGCTAAAATTGCAGATATAATAAAAATTGCAATACAGATATATAAGCAGAAACCAGGAACATTAGCTGCCGGTGAGCCATATTCAAATGTCATTTTCCGGTCTGCTCCGTACTTTAAAATAAATGAGTTGAGCAGCGTTAATATAGGAGCTGAAAGAGCGGCAAGATCATGCTTATGATATGATCCTCTTAATCCGAGATAAAAAACAACCGGAGAGAAAATCAAGGCATCTAAAAATGTGAAAATAGCAGAGTAATTTACTGTGATAAGTGAACACGCAGAAACGAGAAGAAAGAGAAGACAAATGACGGCGTATATTATAGGGATTATGTTAAATGTTTTATTACACTTTCTGAGGGCTTCTGCATTTTTGGCGAAATTTGATGTATCTGACATTTTTAATTAACTCCTTTTTTTGATTTTATCTTATTACAGTATTTTTTTGTTTCAGATGATATAACGCCTGAAAGCGCAAGAAGCGCAATCACGTTCGGGAGAGCCATGAGACCATTGAAGATATCAGCGATGTTCCATACGGCAGAAACTGCAAGATATGGTCCGATAAATACTGCGGCAATGTACAGCCATTTGAAAACTGCGGAGGCTTTTTTGCTTGAGTTTGTGAGGTAGGAGAGACAGCGCTCCGAGTAATAATTCCAGCCAAGAATTGTGGTAAATGCGAAGAACATAAGGCATGTCATAAGAAGGAAAGAGGAAAGTTTTTCCGGAAAGGGAAGGCCATAGCGGAATGCCGCGTCTGTAATCTCCACACCTTCAAGGTCGGGATTTGAGTCGATACAGCCGGAAATGACGATTGTCAGACCAGTCATGGTACAGACAATAATTGTATCAATAAAGGTTCCGGTCATTGTTACGAGTCCCTGACGAACAGGCTCTTTAGTTTTTGCTGCGGCTGCTGCGATAGGAGCAGAACCGAGACCGGCTTCATTTGAGAAAATTCCTCTTGCAATGCCTTTTTGCATTGAAACCATTATTGCGCCCAATGCACCTCCGGCTGCGGCTTTCAAGCCGAATGCACTCTTGAAGATTTCTGCAAAAGCGGCGGGAACATCATTGATGTGTGTGAAAATAATTATCAGACAGCAAGAAACGTAGATCACGACCATAAGCGGTATTACTACTTCCGATACGGAGGCGATTCGTTTTATTCCGCCGATAATGATAAGACCGGCAAGTATGGTAATGATAAGTCCTGATATGATCTGAGCATATGTATAGTTTGTACCGAAAAGCTCAATAGTATGAGCTTTCTTCGGATCAAAAAACTGGTTAGCGGCAGATGTAATACTATTTACCTGAGCAAATGTTCCGATTCCGAGCAGACCAACGACAACGCCGAAGGCTGCAAAAACAGCAGCGAGCCATTTCCATTTTTTGCCCAAGCCATTCTCTATATAATAGAATGGTCCGCCGAGAATTTTTCCGTCAGCCGATTTTACACGGTACTTTACAGCAAGGAGACCTTCAGAATATTTTGTAGCCATACCGAACAGGGCGGCGATTTCCATCCAGAACAGTGCGCCAGGACCTCCTGCTGCTATAGCTGTTGCAACACCAACTATATTTCCGGTTCCTATGGTTGCGGAGAGAGCGGTACAAAGAGCGGCAAAGCTTGATATTTCGCCGGAGCCGTCTTTTTCGTCCTTGAACATGTATTTCAACGCAAGACCGAGCTTTCGGAATTGTATTCCACCAACCCGTATTGTGAGGAAAATTCCACAGCCGAGAATGAGTAATATCAAAGGGATGCCCCAGACGATATTATCAATTTTTTCTGTTATTTTGTTGAATGTTTCCATAATTTTCAACTCCGTTATAATTTTGTCAATTTAGTATTATATCACATTTTGAATAGAAATGCAAGATTTTTTTTATAAAAAACGAATCAAATTCTGATATTCTGATGAAAGATCAAACAAATATATTTACGGAAATATTTGTGACATTCATGTGTGCAGTCCGGAAATGATGAAAAAAGTTATTTTCGGACGCTTAATAAGTTTTATTTTTATTCATATTGTAAAAATGTTAGTATAGTATAACAGTTGAATTGTACAAATTCGACATAAAAATATATTGAAATTAGTTAGAAATGATAATAGCATTTTTTATATATATATGCTATAATAGACTTAGATATGTGAGATGTGGCTGTTGTTGTATTTGACATTGTTACATTTTTCACAGATATATTCAAGGAGGTTCATCTAATGAATTCAGCTAAATCTACTGTTCCGTTCAAGGGTACTCCTGAACAGGAAGCACAGCTCCTCAAGGTCATCGAAGAAAAGAAGGACACTCAGGGTGCTCTTATGCCTATTCTTCAGAAGGCTCAGGAAATTTATGGCTACCTTCCTATCGAGGTACAGAAAATTATTTCCGACAACACAGGTATCCCGATGGAGAAAATCTACGGCGTTGTAACATTCTACGCTCAGTTCTCTCTCTATCCGAAGGGTGAGTACACAATTTCCGTATGTCTCGGTACAGCCTGCTACGTTAAGGGTGCCGGAGATATCTATGACAAGCTTCAGGAAAAGCTCGGCATTGCCGGCGGTGAATGCACACCTGATGGTAAGTTCTCTCTCGAAGCATGCCGTTGTATCGGTGCCTGCGGTCTTGCACCTGTCCTCACAGTAAACGAGGATGTTTACGGTCGTCTTACAGTTGACGATGTAGACAAGATTATCGCAAAATACGCTTAATTAACATAATACCATTTAGGAGGTTTACTTATGAAGACTCTTGAAGAACTCAAGGCTGTCAGAGAATCTATGGTGGGCGAAGTAGCTCTCAGAACTCATGGCAACGCTTCTTCAAAATATGAAAGACACGTTCTCGTGTGCGGCGGTACAGGATGTACTTCTTCCGGTTCACCCAAGCTTATCGCAAAGCTTGAGGAAGAATTCGCTGCAAAGGGACTTACAGAAAAGGTTCAGATCGTTAAAACAGGTTGTTTCGGTCTTTGCGAAAGAGGTCCTATCCTCATCGTTTACCCCGAGGGTTCTTTCTACTCTCGTGTAGAACTCGACGAAGTTACTCGTATTGTTGACGAGCACCTCATCGGCGGAAACCCTGTTAAGGAATTCCTCTATGAAGAAACTGTTGACGGCGATAACATCAAGTCACTTGAAGAAACTTCATTCTACAACAAGCAGATGCGTGTTGCTCTCAGAAACTGTGGTGTTATCAATCCTGAGTGCATCGACGAGTACGTTGGCCGTGACGGTTACGCTGCTCTCGGCAAGGTTCTCAAGGAAATGACACCTGAGGACGTTATTCAGACAATTCTCGATTCCGGTCTCCGTGGACGCGGCGGCGGCGGATTCCCCACAGGTATGAAGTGGAAGCTTGCAAGAAACATCGTTCCTGATGCTGACATCAAGTATGTTTGCTGTAACGCTGACGAGGGTGACCCGGGTGCATTTATGGACCGTTCTATCCTCGAGGGTGACCCCCATGTTCTCCTTGAAGCTATGACAATCGCTGGTTACGCTATCGGCGCAAATCAGGGTTATGTATACGTTCGTGCTGAGTATCCTATCGCTGTTGAGCGTCTTAACATCGCTATCCAGCAGGCTCGTGAAGCTGGTATGCTTGGTAAGGATATTTTCGGTACAGGCTTCGATTTCGATATCGACCTCCGTCTCGGCGCTGGTGCTTTCGTTTGCGGTGAAGAAACTGCTCTTATGACATCTATCGAAGGCAACCGTGGTGAGCCCAGACCCAGACCTCCTTTCCCTGCTGAAAAAGGTCTTTACAACAAGCCTACAATCCTCAACAACGTTGAGACATATGCTAATATCCCCCAGATCATCCTCAATGGTGCTGACTGGTTCAAGGGTATCGGTACAGAAAAGTCCAAGGGTACTAAGGTATTCGCTCTCGGCGGTAAGATCAATAACACAGGTCTCGTAGAAGTTCCTATGGGAACAACTCTCCGTACTGTTATCGAAGAAATCGGCGGCGGTATCCCCAACGGCAAGAAGTTCAAGGCTGCTCAGACAGGCGGACCTTCCGGCGGATGTATTCCTTCAGAGCACTTTGATATTCCGATCGACTACG
>JAFXEJ010000122.1 GCA_017513795.1 Ruminococcus sp. | reverse complement strand
GTCTCGTGGGTATCGTTTTACGAGACACTCTTTCACGGCAACCTCGGATTTTCCGCTGTGATAAACATACGCAGTATCGAAGTAATTCAGACCTGCGTTCATGTATTTGTCAACCATGCGGCAGACATGCTCAAAATCAATTTCCTTATCAATTTCAGGAAGTCTCATCAGTCCGAAACCAAGTTTGGAAACATCATATATATCATCTTTTTTCATAGGTATCACCTCGTTAACTTGCTGCTTTTTTTAAATCTTCCAATTTATTTCTGATTGCTGATAAAGCTTCAGACGGCTCAGTTATTCCGCTTACCGCTGCTTCAATAGGACATTGTCCGGTATTGCTTCGGTTACGGATAATTTCTGTCATCACATCATATTGAACAGGTATATTATTTTGAGTAAGTGTTTTGTATGCTGATTTGCTTATTACTCCGGCGTAGACTTCCCTGACGTTGAGAAGAACATACAGGAATGCCGCTCCATTTCCTATGACCTTATCAGCCGATGAATATGATGTAAGTTTCATTCCGGAATCAAGCCATTTAATAAGCGGAGCTACTCCTCTGAGTGTACTTGTATGAACGTCTGTATCATTGCATATTACGCAGGTATACTCTGAACCGGACAGAATGTTTTTTGCTTTTTCGAGATTATTCATTGTCAGCCTTTCTCAATCTGTAGATCACAAGAGGTATAATTATAATCTGAAGTGCAATTCCAATTAAGCCTGTTTTTATGCTTGTGATGATGATCTCAGGTCTGATAACTGAATTTAGTCCGTAAAATCCTATGAGAATTGCTCCGGCACGGACTGTTCTTCCGGCTATCTGTACTATAAGCACCTTGAGAGTGTCCGGAATGTGTACATCTCTGAGAATTCCGGCGCATATACCGTATACAGCTAGCTCAATCATCATGAACGGAAGTAAGGCTGCTGCCGGCATACCAGAAAGTCCGTAGCTTAAAAGCGGACTGATAAGTCCAGCCGCACCAGCTGCAAATGGTCCGGCAAGAAATCCGGTAAGAATTACAGGCAGATGCATCGGAAGAAGAATATTTCCGAGAGCATTTCCTACTCCCGCCTGAGCACCCAGTACATGAAAAATCTGTGGAAGCGCTGCAGCGAAAATTATTGCAATAATTGCTCCGGCTGTTTGTTTTTTTACGGATAGTTTCTGTTTTTTTGTTATTGTTGTCATATTATCGCTCCTTACAATAGAAAAATATACCTATTCATAATATTACTCTAAAAATATATCAAGTCAATAGTATTTATTAAACTTTGTAGACTTCAACAAATATTGATTTACCGATATATGCAAAATTACAGTTTGAATAAAAAATAATAAATCAGATATTGCGGATTTTTTATAATGAATGGTCAAATATTGCGATTTATCAAATTTTATATTTACCAGTTTCTAAAAATATTGTATATTTAATATAAATTCAATCACAATAAAGGGGGATTTTATGCTAATTAATATAAAAAACAAAAAACGTTCCGTTTCATTGATTCTTGCTGCTGCTATGCTTACATCGTCAACTGTTACTTCAATGCCGGTAATCACTTCCTCAGCCGCAGATGAAACAATTATATTTCAGGATGATTTCGAAGGCGGTACAAACAGCTGGACAGGGCGAGGAGCTGCTTCTGTTGAAAAAAATATGCTTGCTTCCTCTGAAGGAAGATCATCGCTTCTGTGTTCTGGCAGAACTTCTGCATGGAATGGCGCTTCAAAAGTTCTTGATGAATCACTTTTTCAGGCTGGAATGACTTACAGCTTCAGTGTAAACGCTATGTATCAGACAGGTGAAGAAACAGAAGAATTCAAGCTTACACTTCAATACACAGATTCATCCGGAACAGTAAAATATGATAATATCGCAACTAAGTCTGCTTCTGCCGGAAACTGGATTCAGCTTTCTAACACATCATACACGCTCCCTTCCGGCGGTTCTTCGTTTGAAATTTACGTCGAAACCTCTGAAACTACAACTGATTTCTACATAGATGAAGCATTTACAGCGTCTACCGGCGCTCCGCCAAAGCCAGTCGGAATTATTACGGGCGATTTAGATTCTGACGGAACAATTGATGTATTTGATATGGTACTTATGCGTAAAGGTCTTATTTCAGGATTCACTGACACCAATTCAAAAAAGGCTGCTGATATCGACAAAAACGGTACTCCCGAAATAAACGATGCCGTTCAGCTTCAGCAGTATCTCACCGGAGTTATCAATGAATTTACTTTTGTTGAACCTCCTCCGGCTCCCGAAAACAAATGGGATGACTATACCGAAACTGCCTCTGCAGACTGGATAAATTTCTATGAAAGCTCTATCTACAACATGGGAAATACATATCGCCTTACGAAAAAGCTTGAAGCCGCAGAAAACGGCGAAAAACTTACAATGGCTTATCTCGGAGGTTCTATTACAGAAGGCAAGAAATATTCATCACCGTTTTCTGATTATGTCAAATCAACTTTCGCCAAGGGTGGATTCACGGAAGTAAATGCCGGTCTTTCGGGAACTTCTTCTGTCGTAGGACTTGTAAGAAGCGAAGAAAACATTGTTTCCAAGAATCCGGATATCGTTTTTATTGAATTCTCTGTAAACGATCACGGCGATATTATGTACAAGAAATCGTTTGAAAGCGTTATCAAGAAATTCCTTGATCTTCCTAATGAACCGGCTGTTGTTATTATCATTAACCGTTCAAAGGGTGGATTCTCCAGTCAGAGCCAGATGGTTCCAGTTGGTGAAAACTTTGATATCCCAATAATCAGTATGGATAACGCTCTTACAAAGGCGTTCAACAGCGGATTCCTTTCTACTGGGGATTATTTCTCAGATGAATACCATCCGCATGATAAGGGCGGTCAGCTTATTGCAGATTGTCTCGGATACTTCTTCCGAAAGGCTATGAAGACAGAAAATCGCTCGGATTCTTATACAGTTCCTTCAACAACTGTGTACGGTACTGAATATCAGACCTGTAAGAATGTTGATCCCAAAACACTTAATGGTTTCAATGCCGGATCATGGACAGCCGGAAATGGTTATGGTTCGATGCTCCCCTACTCCTATACAGTCAATGGTGGTTCTCCGATGACTTTCAGTACAAACGGAAAGGGATTCATTGTTGTATTCAAGGCAAACAGTTCCGGAATGGGCAGTATTGATGTGACTGTTAACGGAAAAACTACAAAGATCAGCGGTAACAAGCAGTACTGCTGGGGCGGTCCGGACGCTGAACTCGGCTATTATCAGGAAACCTCCGGTAAGCTCGATGTTTCAATCTCAGGAAGCGGAAGCTTTACTATCTGGGGTATAGGACTTATCGAATAATATAAACACATAAGGCAATATCCTCAAAACGGTGGATATTGCCTTAATTGTATTTTAAGTATTATATTATTCAATCTTACTAATATTATAACACAAAGAATAAAAATTTCAAGCAATCAGATAAAATTGATTGAAATGGAACAAATTTATTCATTTTTATGCTCTGTGATACTTGATTTTTGAAAAAAAATGTGATATTATAAACTTGTATTTTTTATACATATTCCGGTTTTTATTCTTCACCGGTAAAGGAGGAAATATTATGGATTCAAACAAAAGACCCGAAACAATGGCTCGCATCACTACCCCTGAACTCGCAGAGGCTTTTATCAATGAGCAGATCGCTGCTGTAAAGGCTCAGGTTGGTGATAAGAAGGTTCTTCTCGCTCTTTCAGGAGGCGTAGACAGCTCTGTTGTTGCCGCTTTACTTATCAAGGCGATAGGCAAGCAGCTTGTATGCGTTCATGTTAATCATGGACTTATGCGCAAGGGCGAAAGTGAGCAGGTTATTGAAGTATTCAAAAACCAGCTCGATGCTAACCTCATCTACATTGACGCTACTGATCGTTTCCTTGATCTTCTTGCAGGCGTTGACGATCCTGAGCAGAAGCGCAAGATCATTGGCGGTGAATTTATCAAGGTATTTGATGAAGAAGCAAGTAAGCTTGAAGGTATCTCTTTCCTCGCACAGGGTACAATTTATCCTGATATTCTCGAAAGCGACGGCGTAAAGGCTCATCATAATGTCGGCGGTCTCCCTGAGGATATGAAGTTTGAACTCGTTGAACCTGTTAAACTTCTTTACAAGGATGAAGTTCGTGTTGTCGGCAAGGCTCTTGGTCTGCCTTCATCTATGGTTGATCGTCAGCCGTTCCCTGGTCCCGGACTTGGCGTAAGATGTCTTGGCGCTATCACTCGTGATCGTCTTAATGCTCTCAGAGAAGCAGATGCTATCCTCCGTGAAGAATTTGACAAAGCTGGTCTTAATAAAACTGTTTGGCAGTACTTCATTGCAGTTCCTGATATGAAGAGCGTAGGCGTTAAGAATGATAAAAGATATGAAGGATGGTCAGCTATTATTCGTGCTGTAAATACAACTGATGCTATGAGTGCTACTATCGAGGAAATTCCTTACTCTGTTCTCCATGTTATTACATCTCGTATTACTTCAGAAGTAGATGGAATCAATCGTGTACTCTATGATCTCACTCCCAAGCCGATTGGAACTATTGAGTGGGAATAAAATAATCAATCCCGAAAACCTCGCAACGAAGGGGTTTTCGGGATTTTCTTTTGTCTTTTGATAACAGATTGATAACTGGAAGCTGTGTGCAATTATTCTGCGTCACAAGTGGCTTGAGGGTTTATAACCGTTTCTTGTGAGATAATATGATAAAATGATTCGCAGAGTTCAACTAAGGTGTTGTATGCCTTTGTTAAGTCTGTCCTATCGGGAACAACAACTGTTATTCCAAAGCAACTATCCCATTGGAATATCAGATCTAAATCATCATTATCAATTTTGTACTGCATCTCCTCAGAAATAGGGACAATTTTTCCTGATAATTTATCCCTGTAAGCTTTTACTAGTCTTACAAAGGAGTCAGTTTCTTCGCAGTCCCATTTATCGAAGGAAATATATATCCAACGTTCTTCAGTTGGTGAATTAACCCTGTACAAAGCAAATCACTCCAAATAATAATATTGATTATGCACATTTTTTGTCATATTCATTTTTAAATTTGTCATTTTCCATTTTTTTGAAAAATTATGTATAAAAATGATATAATAAATATGTCAGATGAAACGGTGATTTCATTGACAACACTTTTATCACAAACTGAAAGGTTGATTAAAATGAAAAGTCAAACACTTGCTAGCCACTGTCAGTCCAACAACGACAGCGTAAGCTATGAACCTCAGATAATCAAAACACTGCTCAAACTTGGAATTCCTGCTAATACCAAAGGTTTTCATTACATCAAGACCGCTATAATGTTCGGTATCGACAATCCAATCGGTATGACCAGTATGTCAAAGATTCTATATCCTGCGATTGCGGAATATTACCATGTTAACTCTACTGCCAGCATTGAACGTGCAATGCGGTATGCTATAGACATGAGCTGTGTAAAAGGAGATTCTCAGTTTATATGTGAGCTTTTCTTCTTCAAAGACAGTTTTAAATACTATAGTCCCACAAATCGTGAATTTCTTGCAATGGTGGTTGAATACATCAAGCAGTTCCGCACAGAGACCACAGGAAGCCTTATTGCATCATGATTGTTTTTTTGCGTATCCGCTCTGTAACTGCATCAAACTACGAAGCTGCAGAGCGAATACGCATAAATAATGATATTTTTACATAGACAGACACTACTCTGACAATTCACCGATCCACCGGATAATATCAGCGTAGAGAGGTTCTATGACAGCTATATATGTATCTGCGTTTTCAGTTATTCCCGCCCGCAGTTCTTCTGTCAATTCGATCACCGGTTTACTCATGGTTTCAAAGCCGAGTGAAAGGCATAACCCCTTCAGTGTATGTGCACAGCGGTATGCTGTTTCATAATCCTTCTGACGAACCGACTGCTGAAGCTGTGTAAAATACGCATCATTCTGAAATTTGTTCAGATACTTCAAAACCATAGTCTCATTGATAAGTCTGCGGATTACTGCATCGTAATCCGCATTTGTTTTTGCATAGAATTCTCTTAATGTCATACTTTAACCCCTTTTGATGCAAATTCCTGATATATCTTGCGTATCTCCTTCTGACTCCTCTGGCGGATAAGAACTACATCTCCAGTTGTAAGTTCAAACTGACTGTCTGCTTTGGAAATATAACTCATGTTGACCAGATAACTCTGATGACATCGCAGAAATCTGCTCTCATTGAGCTGTAATTCGACCTCACTCAATTTTTTGTAAATAGTATATTCGCTGCCGTCACTGCGATGAAGGATGCAGATGTTATTACGGCTTTCTACATATACAATTTCACCGAACGGAATACTGTAAATTGTGTTTCTGACAGAAACCTGAAAATGTCCGATATTTGTTCTGTCAATGATACGATTAAGCAGACCGCAAAGTTTCTCGTAATCATGGGGCTTCAGAAGATAACCTGAAGCCTCTACTTCATAGCTGTCCACAGCAAATTCTGCTGTACTTGTCAGAAATACAATATTCCCTGTGTAACCGACATTCCGCAGTTTTCTGGCAATATCCATTCCAAGAATCTGATCCATGAAAATATCAAGGAAAACCATATCGTAATAGCGTCCTTCTTCAATATCGTAAATCAGATTCATTCCGTTTTCATATTCTGTTATTGTGTTCGGAATCGACTTTTCTGTCATATATGTGTGCAGAAAATCTTTAATGATATCTCTGTCTAACTGATTGTCATCGCAAACTGCAATCCTCATTATTTTCCCCTTTGATAATTTTGTTTTGTATCACATTACTATTTTAACGTGTTAATGCAAAAATGTCAACATAAATCCCTCAAAAATTTTTATATTTTCAAGTCAACACCGCACAAATCGTCTGACGTCTTTGTGCGGCAATGCCTTAAATCATATTCTGGAGTATTTCAATTAACTTAGGAATTTCAATTGGTTTTCCGATATGACCATTCATACCCGCTGAAAATGCCATCTTCTTATCATCTTCATAGGCGTTTGCAGTCATTGCAACAATGGGAATTCCAGCAATTGCAGGATCATCAAAACGGCGTATACGTTTTGCCGCTTCATAACCATCCATTACCGGCATCTGAATATCCATGAAAACAAGACTATAGTATCCAGCCCCTTTCTCCTGAAGCATTTCTAATGCAATCTTTCCATTTTCCGCTATATCTGCTGTGATTCCCACTGTTGAAAGAATATCAACAGAAATTTCCTGATTAATTTCATTATCTTCCACCACAAGCACATTTTTACCTTTTAACTCTGCAATATCCCTCAAACAATTTTCATTAAGAGGAATACCGCAAGCCGTCATCAGTACACGGCGAAGCTCCGACAGAAATAGAGGCTTGCATGTAAATGATGTAACTCCGGCTTCCTTTGCTTCATCTTCAACATCCGTGTAATCATATGCAGAAAGAAGAATGATCGGAGGCTCTTTTCCCATGATTCTACGAATCTGACGTGAAGTTTCAATTCCATTCATATCCGGCATCAGCCAATCTACAATGTAGATCTGATAAGGGTCATTGATTTCCATCGCCTCATCTGTACGGACAACAGCTTCTTTTCCGCAGACAGTCCAATCCACACGCATTCCAAGCTGGCGCAGCATCTTTGAGACATTCTTGCAGGTATTCATATCATCATCCACGACCAGTACTCTTACTCCCTCAAGTTCTCTGATCGGCTCTATTTTCGTATGTTCTTTTACTATTCTGAAATCAAGAGTAACAACAATTTCGGTTCCTTTGGATGGTGCAGTATCTACTTTGATCGTACCGCCGCACATATCAACGATATTTTTTGTGATTGCCATTCCAAGACCTGTACCCTGAATTCCGCTCAGTGTACTCGGACGTTCCTGTGCAAATGGTTCAAACACATGCTGCAGAAAGTCTTTGTCCATGCCAATTCCTGTATCTACGATACGGAATTCATAGGAAGCATATCCCTCACAGGCAGATGTTATCTGGCTCATCAAAAGAGTAACCTTTCCACCAGAGGGCGTAAATTTTACAGCGTTTGATAGCAGATTAAGAAAGATCTGATTAATTCGCAGCTTATCACAATAAATTATTTCATCTGCAATGTTTGATACCTGCATATCAAACTGAAGCTTTTTCGCATTAATATCTGCCTGCATGATATTGCGTATCTCACCCATAATTTCTGACAGATTTTCCGGTTTTTCAACGATACTCATTTTTCCTGATTCAATACGGCTCATATCAAGAACATCATTTATGAGAGAAAGCAGATGGTTGGAAGATTGAGTGATCTTTCGCAGATATTCCTTCACTCGTTCTGTATCATGGATATGTGTAGATGCAAGTGATGTAAAACCAATGATTGCATTCATAGGTGTACGAATATCATGTGACATATTGTTAAGGAATGTGGTCTTGGCTTTGTTAGCATATTGCGCCTGAGAAAGGGCATTATGCAGTGCCTGATTACGTTCCTCCTCAATCTGTACTTCCTCATCAATATTTCGGAAACCAACAATCGCTTTCGTTGTCTTTCCATTTTCCTTGATGCCGACACATTTCACCTGCCAATTGGAAATACTGCCGTTCTTGCGGCAGCGGTAATTATGATAGAACATTTCCCTGTCTTTCAGTTTACAGCATATTGTGTCAAGACTTATTTTCTCAAGAAATTCTGCACGATCCTCAGAACATACCTGAGCTTCACTCTGCTTTACAAGCCATTCGTCATAGCATTCGTTTTTCAGAGGCATGATTTCTGAGCCTTCCTGACGGTATACAAGACCAAGACTGCCGCTTTGGAAATCAAGAACAAGAACATCACTGTAATCATTACTCAATGCTCTGATAAGCTGCAGCTGCTCAATCATATCGGCGTCTGCTTTTTCTCTTGTAATATCAATATACAAACTCTGAAAATAGGGATTGTCACTATCATCCCTGACAAGTCTTCCGCATGCAAGAATGTATTTAAGTGTTCCGTCCTTACAGATAATCCGATACCTGACAGAATAATCCGTATCGCCATTCAGCAGACACTGTTCCATCTGACTGCGGACATATTCTCGGTCTTCAGGGTGTACCATTTCCATTGCAGCACCGCCGCTGACTTCCATCATTTCTTTTGCAGAATAACCGAATAATGCAGCAGCTTCCTCACTGATAAAACGATATGAATAATTCTCATTCATATCAATACTTTTCAAACCGCCGGGAATTGCGCTCAGAATCAGTTCAAGTTCTCGATTTTTTTGTTCAAGTTCCTGTTGTGTTTTCATTTCAGCAGTAATCTCTACAACGGTTGCCTGATAAAATCGTTCTCCGCCGAATTCGCTCAATCTTACATTGCCTTTTACCCAAATAATATCCCTGTTCTTTGTCATAATACGGAAATGGATATTAATTGTACTTCCAATCTCCGTCATCTTGCGGACAGCGTCAAGCTTGCTGCGATCCTCCGGAACCACCATGTTAGCCAGTTTGTTATCAAACAGTTCTTCAATTTCTGTCTGGTTATACCCAAGCAGATCGTAAAAATGCGGACTTATTTCCTTGAATGGATAGCCCTCCTCGTTTCTGCAGCAGTGATAGCCGCCGGGACGTCGGCTTTTCATAAATTTAAGTTCCTGATTTTGCTTCTGCAGTACCTTGTTTTCCATTTCAATTGTAGACTGCATACGGAGTATTCCAGTTATATCGCTGAACTTACTGATCAAAAAATGGCAATCGTTTTCCTCGATCACTTTTCCTCTGTCAGCAACAGAAAAATAACTGCCATCTTTTCTCAGCAATCGAAAAGACGCAATATAAGTCATTCCGACGGACAGTGAGTCCGGAGAAATGGTAATTGTATCCTCCGGATGAATGTAATTACGTCTTAAATTACCTCGATGATAAATCATCTCATCATAATTGTCATATCCAAGTCTTTTAATGAAAGAATCACTTGCAAAAACTATCGGAAACCCTTCTTTGAGGTATTGTACAAGAACAGCGGCATCTGCATCTTCTGCAAGCAAAGAATCTATCTGATTTCTGCAAAGACAATTTACATCGAATTTTTCCGTAATGCCTTCTTTACGAAGGGACTTAAAAAAAACAGCATGATATTGTTGATTTCCTTCTCCCTCCATCTTGACAGCATTAGCATGTATCCACTCTTTGGTCAATGAATTATAAAAAGTGTTTTCCTTCTCGCTGTAATGAAGCGGACAATCGGAACAAATCTGATTTATTTGTGAGATTGTCTCATAGCATTTCTGCATTGGACGAAAATCAGGATAATATTGCTTGAATTTATCATTTGCATAGACTATATGGTATTGTTCGTCAATTATGTACATCGCTCTTTTTTCGTTCATATAGTTCACGTCCTTTCCTGCTATTTGCTGAGTTATATGCATAATTCCAGAAGAATTACTATTAACTCTCTGGTTTCGTTTTTTTCATTCAGATTATAGCATATTTCTTACTGTATTTCAATATAAATAAAGGAATCATACAAAATTCGACAAAATTTCCTAATCACGAAAGGAACAGCAGCTTGCAGCCAGAAGCTTCAGGAGCAAGTATAAATCTACTCTGTGATAAATAGTGTTCTTGAAAACAAGAATTAGAACATCTAGAATTGCCAGCTGTCAAGTGAAAATCTTACGGTTTATGATGATACTGCCATAAGATCGTAGCAAATTATCTGATATAAATATAAAGACCGACTGTGTTAACAATCGGTCTTATCATATCCTCTTTTATCGCTCTAATTTTTACGTTTACACAAAATTCCGGATTGGTCGAGTAGCTTTTTCATGCCACTACTAATCATTTTTCCAATGTTAATCAATTTACAGAGATTTTTTATAGGCTTTCTTAACAAGAACAGAGTTTTTTCACAGAGCCCTTTTTTATTTCCACGGACGTTTTCCGTTTGTCCAACCTTTGGCTTTCCAATAATCTGCATCTGACGGATTAAAGCCGTTTTTCTGTATAACAGACATTACACTGAAAAAAATCTTTGTTTTGATTCTGGGCTTGATTTTATCAGTGTTTCTTGAAATCTTCCTTGCAAGTGAAGTAGTTTTCTTATTAATTTTGGCTTTGATTTTCGGTTTTACGTTTTCCCAGTGGGTTTCCATTACCGCAACACCAAGCTTGTATGTTTTTGCAATTCCCCAGAAAAATGTGCTGTCAGCCATATCCTTTATTGTACTTTTCATGCCTGCGCCAGCAGCGGTAGAAATACAAACTGCTTGTTTACTGAACATTTTTTCTTCGGGACGATGTACCATAAATCTGTAACCAAAATGATCCAAAAATGCCTTCATAGCGCCTGTTGCATGCATAACATAAACCGGACTTGTAAGAATAATAAGATCGGCTTCGTCTATAGCTTCTGTTATTGGTCGTAATTTTTCATAGTCGGGACATTTTGTTTCATCCGTAAAGCATCCGGCACATCCTCTACAGTAGGAATCAAAATCCTTGGGCAGAAAAAATTCCTTAACTTCTCCGTCAAGTTTATCATAAAGCTGTTTTGCAATATTATATGTAGAACCCTTATGGCTCTGTCCATTAATCACAGTGATTTTCATAGTTATTCTCCCCTGCTGTAAATTTTACTGAACTGACGGATGTGTTTTTCAAGCAATGCAGTCAGTTCCGTTTCTCTGTGAGGTTCTCTGTCACAAATTGTGAGAATCATAAAAATTGGTGCATAAAACTGCAATGCCATTACATCTGGATTGTTATCTGTTAATACACAATTTGCCGTAAGCATTGCAAACATAGCCGATTGATATGAAATCGGAGCATCATAATATTGTTTTGAAAAAAGTTCTGCAAGCTCTTTATTGCTGAACTGCTCAATAGTCAGCATTTTACGGAATTTCTGCGCGTAATCATCATTAAGAAAATACATAAATAATCCAATGCCCATTTTAACAAGATCATCTTGCGAAATCTTAGAAAATATTTTCGCATCTGTTATCGAATCATTTCCATTCATATTAAGTGATGACGCCTGATTGTCATAACTTTTCTTCATTTCATCAAGAATTGCATTAAATATTTCTCGTTTGCTTTTATAGTGTTTATAAAGAGACGGGGCTTTAATTCCGACTGCTTCAGCAATTTCTGCAACAAAAACATTGGCATATCCTTTTTCTGAAAATAAAGTTAAAGCAGCGTCAAGAATTCTTTTCTTTGTATTCATATCGTCCCTCCCTTGGCTAATTCGGATTAGCTTAATATATATTATAAGCTAATTTGGATTAGCTGTCAAGTGTTTTTGTATTTTTTCTCAAAAAAAGTGAGATGCTTTTATACATCTCACTTTTTATTTATTTGATTTTAACTCCCAGCGATACAAGTTTATTTTTCATTTTGACTGCTTTTTTATTTCCAAAACGACACCCTGTAGCAGCTTCTGAGAGAACCACAATTGCTCCTGTTCTTGTCGCTCCCTTTGCTGTTGCTCCGGCACATCCGCAAAGATCGAGTCCGCATATTGTAATTTCTGAATATTTCTTTTCTGCCATGAAATTTCTGAATTCTTTTGAAGTATAGCTGTCAGGAAAATTCTTTTCGAAATAATAATCAGAAACTATATCTATATCCGGATAAATTTCTGCTCCCGGAGTACCTTTTATGGAAAATCCAATGAACCATTTATTTGTAATTATATTGGGAAATATCTGTCCCACATAAATAACATCATTTCCTTCATCTCTGAATTTATGAATAAGTGAATTTACAGCACTTACCAGCTCCGGTGTGTTATAAGAAAAAATCTTTTTTCTCTTATCCCAAAGGTAATCGTTTTGCATATCAATAACAATCAATGCTTTTTTATCTGACATTTTTATTTCCTCCCATTAATCCAAAAATCTGTCTATATTCTGAGAAATATACCATTTCAGTGTATTTTCTTCGGTTAAGTCGATATTACATGAACTTTTTAGTGTCTCATATCTCAAAACGGCAAGTTCATGTAAACTTGTAAGCTCCAACGCAATCAATTTGCATTCATCCATGCTTTTTCTCCCTTTGAAATGCTCTGCAATAAACGGAAGACTTTCCATTCCGAAGTCTTCATTGCGATTAAATAATATAAACTTTGTTACCGCCTGAGAAATCTTGAAATTTGAGATCATCAGGCTCATCATCTTAAAATGTAACTCTACAAGCTTCTCTTTTGGCGAAATATCTGATAACATGATTTTCATAAATCCAGCGTCATTTTTTTGTATATCCGACAAATTCTTTTTAAACACCTCATAAAGCAGACCTTCCCTTGAACCAAAGCAATAGTTTATCATTGCAAGGTTTACTTCGCTTTCTTTCGCAATTGCCCGTGATGTTACTTCCAAAGGTTCATTGCATTTCATCATTAGCTTTTCAGCTGCCTGTAAAAGTAAATTTTTCGTCGAATCAAGGTTACGTTTTGATTTTTCAGCCATTTTCTTCTCCTTATTAAACGTGTTTAATTATATTATACACTATTTTTATGATTTGTCAAGTACCGGATAAAAAAATTAAGCTGTCTGACTTCATAATCAGACAGCCTTTCTGTTTATCTTGTTGTGAATTCAATATAATAGTCCAGCAAGTCAAATATCCAATCCTTGAGATTACTGAACGAGAAACCAAGTTCCTCTGCTTTTTCTGTATTGATTCCATATGAACATTCGCCGTTGAATGGAGCTGTATCTCCGTCAGGAGCAATTATCGCCTTTGAGCCGTTTTTTTCTTCCACATA
Source organism: Ruminococcus sp. (assembly GCA_017513795.1). Lineage (GTDB taxonomy): Bacteria > Bacillota > Clostridia > Oscillospirales > Ruminococcaceae > Ruminococcus. The sequence continues at coordinate 643 of JAFXEJ010000122.1, read as the reverse complement.
ATCAATGATTTCTCTCAGAGATATTGTTCCGTGTGCACATCCATTTACAGTACCTTTGAAATCGTTTTCAGCAACAAATGCAAGAAATCTTCCTGCTTCATCAGAAGAAATATACCCCATCTGATAATCAATATTATCTATATTCATCGGAACAGACTTAATTATGTGCTCCACATAGAATAAAAGTCTGTTTGTGTAATCATCTTTTCCGAGCACGACCGGATAACGGACAGCTGTCCAGTTTTTGTCGGAATATTTCTGACATAGAGCATTTTCCGCCTGTCTCTTTACTTCGCTGTACGAAAAATCACTTCTGTCGCACCATATCAGTTTTTCACATGTACCGTTATAATCTTCTTCTCTGGTATTCATTGTTTTTTCTTCGTATACCGCAGTACTTGACATATAGATATATCTGTCACAGTCAAGTAATTCAATGACATTCTTTATATCGTTTGAACAGTATGCTATTTTATCTATAACCACATCATAGTGTTTATCTCCGAGTGACGAATTCCGTATACTTTCGATATCAGATCTGTCAAAGATAATGCGCTTTACTCTGTTTCCGAATGGATCAGGAGATTTTCCTCTTGTTGCAATAGTTACGTTATGACCTTTATTCAGAAGTTCATTTACCATG
>JAFXEJ010000121.1 GCA_017513795.1 Ruminococcus sp. | reverse complement strand
TACCATATATTTCTGCTATTGTCAATAGCGATACAGCATAATTTCATGCAGTTTAATCTAACAGAAAAGGAACCATCATGGTGACGGTTCCTTTTTTATAAAAGTCAATTATTCAGCGTCATTTTCAGGCTTGATTACCTTTATTCCAAGAACCTCAAGATTCTCGTCATCAACTACCGACGGACACTCAGACATAAGTTCACTTGCATTCTGAACCTTCGGGAATGCTGTAACATCCTTGAGACTGTCTGCCTTGCACATAATCATTGCAAGACGGTCAAGACCGATTCCCATACCTCCGTGAGGCGGTGAAGCATAACGATACGCATCAACAAGGAATCCGAATTTTGCCTGTATTTCTTCTTCTGTCATGCCCAGAGCCTCGAACATTCTCTGCTGAAGCTCAAAGTCGGTGATACGGATTGATCCGCTTGAAAGCTCTACTCCGTTGAGAACAAGATCCCATGCCTTTGCACGGACATTTCCCGGATCGGTATCAAGATATTCAAGGCATTCATCCATAGGCATTGTAAACGGATGATGTGCAGCAACCCATGTATTATTTTCATCGTCATACTCGAAGAAAGGCATTTCTGTGATCCAAAGGAAGTTGTATTTGTCCTCCGGAATAACATCAAGACGCTTTCCGCAGATAAGACGTATTGCACCAAGAGTTGAAAGAACTGTTTTTGTCTTGTCAGCACAGATAAGTACGAGGTCGCCGTTCTCTGCGCCTACTGCTTCGCAAATAGCTTCAAGTTCGCCATCCTTCAGGAACTTCTTGAAAGAGCAGTTAGGTTCGTCTGCCCAGCGGATGTAGGCAAGTCCCTTTGCACCGATTCCCTTTGCATGGTCGATAAGCTTGTCTATTTCTTTTCTTGTGTATGTAGCAGCACCGTTCTTTACATTGATCGCACGAACAGAACCGCCCTCCTCAATTGCATTTTTGAATACAACGAAATCTATATCCTTTACGGTATCAGTGATATCCTGAATCTCAAATCCGAAACGTGTATCAGGCTTATCAGAACCATAACGATTCATTGCGTCAGCAAATGTAAGGCGAGGCAGCGGTGTAGGAACATCAACACCCATAAGCTCTTTGAATGCACGCTGAACATAGCCTTCAACGCACTGCTGGATATCCTCAGCCTCTACGAAAGACATTTCAAGGTCGATCTGTGTGAATTCCGGCTGTCTGTCAGCACGAAGATCCTCGTCACGGAAACATCTTGCAAGCTGGATATATCTGTCGTAACCGGCAATCATAAGCAGCTGCTTATAGATCTGCGGAGACTGCGGAAGTGCATAGAATTTTCCCTGATGGATTCTTGAAGGAATAAGATAGTCTCTTGCTCCCTCAGGAGTTGATTTCATCATCATAGGAGTTTCAATCTCTAAAAATCCGTTCTCATAGAAGTACTCTCTTGTCACCTGTGCAAGACGGTGGCGCATGATGATATTCTCCTGAAGCGGACTTCTTCTCAGATCAAGGTAACGATACTTCAGACGAAGCTCCTCATTTACCTTTGTCTCACTTGTAATCTCAAACGGAGTAGTCTGAGCTTTTGAAAGAATTCTCAGATCTGTGACAAAAACTTCCACATGACCTGTTTTAAGCTTGTCATTCTTGCTTTCACGCTCACGGACAACTCCCTTTGCCATGAGAACATATTCACTGTGACATGAAGCTGCCTTTTCAAATATTTCCTTATCCGTTTCATCATTGAACAGAAGCTGAACTACACCTGTTCTGTCTCTGAGGACGATAAAAATAACTCCGCCCTTGTTTCTGATTCTGTCAACAAATCCGCCGACAACGACTTCTTTGCCGATTTCTGTTACGTCTCCACAGTAATCTGTGCGCTTTAAGCCTTTCATTGTATCAGCCATATTACTTATTCTCCTCAGCTAATTTTTGGAAAGCATTTACAGTTTCAGCGTCCTCAATGCTGTCCATCATCTTATCAAAATAAACTGCGTCAAAGTTTCCTGTAAATTTATCATCAAGCAGGATTTCCTTTTCTTCGCCTGTTTCCATATCTTTAAGCTTTGCCTTGCCTTCTGCAAGTTCGTTGTCACCAAGAACGAGTGTAAATACAGCGCCCGTCTTGTTGGCATATTTCATCTGAGCCTTGATTCCCCTGTTCATGAGATCATATTCGGCAAAGAATCCGTATTCTCTGAGCTGCTTTGAAAGTTCCATCGCCTTTTCAACAGCGGCTTCACCCATTGTTGCAAAATAAATATCACACTTTTTAGGTGTAAGGTAGCGGCAGTTCTGCTTGTCCATAACGAGAAGAAGTCTCTCGATACCCATAGCAAATCCGAGTGCCGGAATATGCTGACCGCCAAGCTGTTCAATAAGACCGTCGTAACGTCCGCCGCCGCAGACTGTTCCCTGAGCACCTATCTCAGTTGTAACGAATTCAAAAACGGTCTTTGTATAGTAGTCAAGACCTCTTACTATCTTCGGATTAACCTTGTATTCAATTCCAAGATTTGTAAGATACTTTTTAAGCTTTTCAAAATGATCGCCGCACTCATCGCAGAGATAATCAAGGATCATCGGTGCGTCCTTGCCGATTTCCTGACATATAGGGCTTTTGCAGTCAAGGATACGCATGGGATTCTTTTCAAGTCTCTCACGGCAAGTATCACAAAGTTCATCTTTTCTTTCATCAAAATAATTTCTGAGTGCCTGATGATACTTTGCACGGCATTCAGGACATCCGATAGAATTGATATAAAGCTCAATATTTTTTATTTCAAGTCTGTCAAGTATTGTCTTTGCAAGCGAAATCACTTCTGCATCCGCCGCCGGTGACGCACTTCCTGCCATTTCAAGACCAAACTGGTGGAACTCACGGAGTCTGCCTGCCTGAGGTCTTTCGTGACGGAAGCATGAAAGTATATAGTAAACTCTCTGAGGAAGCGCCTCGTTGAGAAGTCCGTTCTGAAGCATTGCACGGATAGTTCCGGCTGTTCCCTCCGGACGGAGAGTGAACTTTGTTTCCTTAGCCACTACTGTATACATTTCCTTCTGAACAACGTCTGTTGTTTCACCAACGGAACGAAGAAAGAGATCTGTACTTTCAAATGTAGGAACTCTTATTTCTGAAAATCCGAAGCCTTCGGCAGTTTCCCTTGCGATTTTCTCAACGGTATGCCATTTGTGTACATTCTTCGGAAGAACATCCTCCGTACCATTCGGACGCTTGATATTTAAAGCCATATTTTTCAGCCTTTCTTGTTTTATATTGGATATTTCGTTTAGACAATACATGAAAATTGTCCCTTTTGAGGGACAATAATCATATCAGATACCTGGTGTTCCGACTTCACGCCAATCGAGATCGCCACGTTCAAGTGCAAGAATAAGCGCCTCAGCCGTAGCAATATTGGTCGCAACCGGAACATTATGAACATCACACAATCTTAAAAGGTTCATTCCCTGCACATCAGATGACTTGGGATTGATAGGATCTCTGAAGAAGAGAAGCACATCCACTTCGTTGCATGAAAGAAGTGCCATGATCTGCTCTGCACCGCCCTGACCGCTGAGATATTTTTTGATCGGCAGTCCGGTTGCTTCGCCCACCTGCTTTCCTGTTGTATTTGTTGCGAGAAGACTGTGCTTCGACAGGATTCCGCAGTAAGCGCTGCAGAATTGAACCATAAGTTCCTTTTTTGAGTCATGTGCAATAATAGCTATCTTCATTTTTCGTTCCTTTCCCCGCATAAAGCTGTAATATGCGGTACATTTTCTGGTTTAAGAAGTTTTTACTGTAAGCGGAACAAATTCACCACCAAGACGCTTTGAAATAGCATCAAACGCTCTCAGGGCTTCCGAATCGGTAGGAATGGGATTACCTCTGCCTGTTGCAACAGTCATCTGGAAATCATCCGGAACCACGCCTATAAGCTGAACTCCGACCTTATCAATGATCTCATCAAGATTTTTTACGAGTTCATTTCCGATAACTCTCTTGCTTACCTTGTTGATAAGCAGACGCTGGCTCTTGTTTCCTCTCTTATAGAATTCATCAGACATAAGACTCGCATCTCTGATGCAAACCTGATCCGGAGTAGACACAACAAGAATAAGATTTGCCTGTGCAACGATATCAAATACATGGGAATTGATTCCTGCGCCGGTATCAATGATTATGTATTCATAATACTTTTTGATTGAGCGACAGATATCTGCTATCTGTTCAGCCGTAACTGTAGTAAGTGTTTTAGGTGCGCAAAGGATGCTGAGGTTTGCGGACATCGGTACCTGAGAAACAGCCTCAAGAACCTGTTTTTTTCCACTGAGAACATCACCAAGATCGTACTTGATATTGTCCTGCATACCGAACATTATATCAAGACATCTGAGACCGAAATCAAGCTCAATGATAAGGGTTCTGTGTCCCTGCTTTGACAAAGTATATCCCAGACCTGCGCATACAGTTGACTTTCCTGTTCCGCCTTTTCCAGATGTAACAGCAATAACTTTTGACATTATTTTTTCCTTTCCGATATCCACACGCCAGAGCAGTAGAGCTGCTGAACGGCATCGGATTCTTCAATAATCATTCTAATATATTTTATATTATATCACAAATCGCATATAATGTCAAAGAAGTTTTTTGTATAAAACACAAAATTGTTTATTTTATATTTTTTCACACATTAAAATTGTGCATTTTTGACAAAAGCGATACTTTTTTTATTTCCCACAGATTACCGAACACGCTATGAACACTACACAAGATTATTGTAATAAAATACTGCTAACTGTGTGCGGTCACGAAGTTCAAGCTTTTCAAGAATGCCGCTGATATAGTTGCGTACTGTCCCCTCACTGAGATAAAGCTCGGAAGCGATTTCCTTATTGCTCAGTCCCTCCGCAACAAGCTCGATTATTTCTTTTTCCTTTTCGGTTATATCAAATCGCTTATAGTCAAATTCAGCCGACTTCGGAGCTTTCATAAGATCAGGAATCTTATTCATAACAGCTCCGCCGAAAACACTCTGTCCGTTCATTACTGTTTCAAGAGCCGGAGCTATCCCCTGAAAGTCCTGTTTCAGAATATATCCCTTTGCACCTATAGTCAGTGCTTTTACGATATATTCATCATCGGAAAATGTGGTAAGAAAAAGAATTTTTGCATCCTTGTGTTTTTTCAGTATTACCTCACCGGCTTCAAGACCTGTCATTCCGTCCATACGGATATCCATAAGCAGAACATCCGGATTATATTTTTCATAAAGTTCAACTGCCTGTTTTCCGTTTTCCCCCATAGCAAGTACTTTTATACTTCCGCTTGCTTCAAGAATGGTTTTCAGCGACATTGCTACTATTTTATCATCATCAATTACAAGAATATTCATTTTACTTTTGTTCCTTTCTTACTGAAATAAAAATCCTGAATCCATTTTCTCCCGAATCTATCTGTATAACACCGTTAAGCTCATTGATACGGTCACGCATATTCGAAAGACCGATTCCGCTTTTGTTGATTTTCCCGCTGTTTTTTCCGTTATCCTCAATCATAAGCTGATACAGTGCCGGATGTTCACGAAGTACAATACCGACCTTGTCACAGCTGCTGTGTTTTATGATATTTGCAACGCCTTCCTTGACGATGCTTATAAAGCAGAATTTAACATTATTCGGGATATTATCCGAAAAGTCAAGCTCTGTGTCTACAATCAATCCACGCTCTGCAAGCGGTTTCACGGCATTTGAAACAGCTTGTCTGAGGTCAATGGAATCATCATGAAGGTCATGTACACTTTGCCTGATAGATGTCATGGCGTTTCCGAGAGTTTCGCTGAGTCCTTCAAGAGCTTCATTTCTCATTTTATCATCATTGATATATTGCAGAGCTCCTGTCTGAAGAATGGAGCGTGAAAGAAGATGTCCCACGTTATCGTGAATCTCTCTTGCGATACGGTTTCTTTCCTTTAATGTAGCGAGATGTATTTCATAATCCTGATTTTCACGAAGATGTCTGTTTTTTTCCGTAAGCAGATTATTCATCTCGGTAGAGGTATCTCTTGTACTTATAAGTTCCCTTTCCATTTTTTCAAGAACCGAGGTTCTCCACTGCAAAACAGCCGCAAGAATGATAAGTCCGATAATCAGGAAATATCCCATTGTAAAGCTATAGAAAGCATTCACGAGAGCTGCCGCTCCGACAGCACATAGAAAGTAGTGCCTGTGGTCGATAATATCGTAAGTTATGAGCGGCAGAAATAAAATAAACTCCGGAAATACAAAGCAGGTTATTATGTACATCGCTTCAATAATAAATGATACAGCTCCACGTCCCATAGCCTGAGACAGAGAAGAAACTGCTGCTGCCGAAAGAAATGCCGCAATGTAAACAGCATTGTTTTCCTTGATATTCAGAAGCATACAGCAGCAGAATATCAAGGGAATCTTATCTATAATTTTTCTCATATTTTTCTCCTTATATAAGGCAATACCTCACAAAGCACGCCTTAATCCTTTATATTTTACCACAAAAAGCCTGTACTTGTCTATACTAAAGAGCAAATTGAAATATATTTTTCATGCAAAATAATAATGTGTGACAAATGTCATATTTATTGTGACTTTTTTCACTTACAATTTTTTGTAAAGTGGATTATAATATAGACATAACAGAAACGGAGGAAAAAACTATGTCAGAAACAGTAGTAAAAATTGAAAATCTTGTAAAGCGATACAAGGAGCTTATAGCTCTTGATCATTTTAACCTTGAAATCAAAGAAGGCGAAGTTTTCGGACTTCTCGGACCTAACGGCTCGGGAAAGACAACCGCAATAAACTGTCTTCTTTCACTTCTTGAATTTGACAAGGGAAATATTGAAATTTTCGGAGAAAAAATGACTCCTGAAAATTACAAGGTCAAGCGTGAAATAGGAATAATCATGCAGAATGTTGCAGTATTCGATGAACTTACAGTATACGAAAATATAGATTATTTCTGCGGACTTTATATATCCGATAAGGAAACACGCAAAAAGTATGTAGACGAGGCTATAGCCTTTGCCGGACTTGAAAGTTTCACGAAGTTCTATCCTAAAAAGCTTTCCGGAGGTCTCCTCCGCCGTCTTAATATCGCATGCGGAATCGCACATAAACCGAAGCTTATCATTCTTGATGAACCCACAGTTGCCGTAGATCCGCAGAGCAGAAACAGAATTCTTGAAGGAATTCAGTCTCTTAACAAAAATGGTGCGACTATTATTTACACTTCGCATTACATGGAGGAAGTAGAGCAGATCTGTACAAGAATCGCAATCATTGACAAGGGAAAAAACGTGGCAATCGGAACAAAGGATGAGCTGAAAAAGATGATACGCAATACAGAAACTATTACTATAGAAGCTCTCAGAGTAGAGGAAAGCGTGAAAAAACAGATCAATTCACTTGAACACGTTTATGAAACCGTTCATTCCGACGGCAAACTTGTTATAAGATGCAGCGGCGGAAAGCATAATCTTATAAAGATACTTGGAATCCTTTCAGAAAACGATACGCCCTTTGGCAGAGTTTACTCAGAACAGCCTACTCTCAACGACGTATTTCTTGAAATTACAGGAAAGGCACTTCGTGACGGTTCAGACGAAAACAATAAGGAGGAAAACTGATGTTTCTTCATAATTTAAAATATGAATTTCTGCAAAATATAAGACAGAAGGAACTGATCGGCTGGATGATGCTCTTTCCTATAGTACTTGCTACATTATTTTATGTAGCTTTCGGAAATATCTATGAAAAGGAAAAGGTGTTCAGTGAAATAGATATTGCTGTTGTCGAAGTTACAAAGGACGATATATTCAATACAGTCCTTGACGAACTTTCAACAGGTGATGAACCATTATTCAACGTAAAGTATACAGACCGTGAAAATGCTGAAAAGCTTCTCAGAGACGGAGATGTACTTTCAATAATTTATGTTGACAAGGAAATGACCATGTCAGCTGCCTCAAAAGGATTAGCTCCCTCAATAGTCAGATCATTCCTTGAACAGTACACAAATCAGAAAACAATAATTACAGAAACAGCCAAAACTAATCCTGATAAGCTTGAAGCAGTTATAAAGTCTCTTTCAAATGAGATCGACTGCATGAATACAAAACAGCTTTCAAACGGAAATATGGATCCTTATATCACATACTTCTATAACCTTATTGCAATGGTAGCACTTTTCGGCTCAACAAACGGAGTTTTCTCAGCTACACGGAATCAGGGCAATCTTTCTGCAATAGGAGCAAGAAAATGTGTATCACCAACTCATAAGCTCAAAACCACTATCGCAAGTCTCCTTGCAGCTGCAGCAGCACAGATCGTATGTGTATTTATTTCTATAACCTATATCGTCTTTATTCTAAGAATAGATATGGGCGATAAGATCGCAATGATATACCTTTCAGGCGTTACAGGTACATTTGCCGGAACATCTCTCGGCTTTTTCATCGGTTCGATCGGAAGAATATCAGAATCAACAAAATACGGAATTGCTTTTCCTGTGACAATGATATCATGCTTTCTCAGCGGTCTTATGATAGCAGATATGAAATCAATTATTTCACAGCATTGTCCTGTAGTAAACAAACTTAATCCCGCAGCACTTATCTCAGATCTTTTCTATTGTCTGTCAATCTACGATGATTATTCAAGATATATCGGCGTTACAGCGACACTTCTCATTATGACCGTTTTATTTACAGCAGGCGGCTTTCTGCTAACAAGGAGGAAAAAATATGCAAGTATTTAAAACCTTTATGAAGATAATGAAAAAGCATCTTCGTACATCTATAATATATATTATAGTATTTTTAGCTATCGGCATAGGAATGTCTCTTTCTGATGATAAAAAAACAGGCTTTGAAAACTCTAGACTCAATATAAGCGTTATTGATAATGACAATACAGAAGCAAGCCGTGCGCTTATTGAGTTCATAGATAAAAATCATACAATCGTTGAGGTCGGAAACAGTAAGGACGAAATGCTTGATGCACTTTATTATCTTCGTGCAAATGTTATCCTCACCATAAACGAAGGCTATGCAGAAAAGCTTGCAAACGGCGAAACAGACGATCTTTTCAGCGATTACAGAGTGCCTGGAACTTTTACCGCAGAATATTTTGATACGCAGATAAATCAGTATATCAGTACAATAAATGCATATACAACAGGCGGATTTTCTATAGAAAAAGCAGCTGAAAAAACAGCCGTTCTTATGGAAAACGAAGTAAAGGCAGAAATCATTTCTCCAAACGAGAAAAAAGATTCATCTTTATTGTCGGATAAAATCTCTCAATACTTCAATTATTTCGCCTATGTTATAATTATGGTTATCATTTCCGGACTTTGTCCTACAATACTCGTAATGACCAGCAAGGAAATCAGAAACCGTACAAACTGTTCGAGCATTTCATCCTCCTCACAGCTTTTACAGATAGCTCTTGGATCAGTGATATTCAGCATTGGAGTTTATCTTCTCCTTACATGTTCAGCTGCAATACTTTACGGCTCAGAAATATTCAGCAAAAACGGACTCCTTGGAATACTCAACAGCTTTGTATTCCTTATCTTTGCTATGACACTTACAATTTTCATTGCAGTTATTGCTCCAAGTTCAAATGTAGTTAATATGATCGCAAACATAGTCGGTCTTGGAATGAGCTTCCTCTGCGGAGTTTTTGTACCGCAGATGCTTCTCAGCGATACAGTTCTTAATGTAGGAAAATTCCTTCCCGCATACTGGTATGTAAAAGCAAACAATATGCTTTCAGGCAGCAATAATGAGATTTTCAGCAACAGTAAATTTTTCATATGCATCGGTATTGAAATTGCATTTTCCGTTATGCTTTTTTGCATTACTATTCTTGCAGCAAAAACAAAGAGAAGCAGTAAGAGCGTATAAAGAAATGTTAGAATTCAACAAGGATGACTGAATAATCACCGGTTTTCACATTTTGTATAGTCATCAGTAAACAATAAAAGCCACGAAACAACACAGTTTCATGGCTTTTTGTACATTAAAATGCACCCTTGAATTGTATCATAAAAAGGGTGTGGTTATGTCAATACGTGACGAAATTGATCACCGCCGAAAATCACGATTCTACGAGGCTTTTCAAGCGTTTCATTGCTTGGAGAGCTTATTTTTTTGCTCAACGGTAACGACTTCCGAACCCCCGACCTCAGTTGGTCAGGGGTTCTTTTCTTGCAATCAAACTGTACCCTCACTTTCCTCAGCAAGGAATTCGTACAGATCCTCTGCCGAAGTCAGGAGATAGACCTCAATCTTATTGCCCTTGGGGATGACAAAGAAATATTCACCGTTTTCATCTCTGTCGTAGAGATAATCACGAATCACACCGAAGCGGTCTATCATGATGCAGGTCATCATATTTATCAAATTCTTCTGAAAATCACACCATCCATTAACTTATTTCTCTCTTTTTCACTGAACGTTTCAGGAGGTACTCTCAGATATGAGATGCGATGATGGTGAAATTCATAAAAGAATAACAAAAGAATGATTAGCCGGGCAACTACTATCTGCTCAGCTGATTTCTGTGTATTTGTTTATGAACTGTGCTCGGAAACAAAAGGTAGTAAAACAAACATTATGATGGATACTGTTTCAATCATCTGTATAAGATCGCTCGGATTATTTTGATTGCTTATCAGAGTTTCAATTTCTTCATAACAATCAAAGAAGAGTCGCACAACATTTAATAACTCACTATTTTGTTCGTCTGCATTTTCCATTAGTTTATTTACGATATCTTCAGCTAAGATAAAGTCGTTCCACAATGCGTTGATCTGATTAAGTAACAATTCTGTGTGTGCAGTTATACTGCAAAGGCACTTTTCATCAGCAGGCACTTGAATAACTTGCTGATACCTCTGAATGTATAACTTCATTTCGCCCAATTTTTTCATTGCCTCAATCCACAGATTTAAAGATTTAGTTGCATTTATTCTTTCCGTAAGTACAGGCTCTATTTCGCAAGGATACATCGGTTTTGCTATTTGGGATTCTTCTGTATCAAGAAGCTTATAGAACGGAATCGAATACACTACCGGTGAGAACACACCAGAAAAAACAGGTACATATGCTAACTCAAGGGGTTGCGTTTCCAAATACCACCTATCACTTGATGGCAAAATGCTATTCCTAAATGCCTCCCTAATCGTTATCACAATTTTGGTGTATTCCATTTCAAGTGTATTTTCATCTTCCATGCTGTAATCAACTATGATATAGGCATAATTATTACCCTTAAGGAGCGTACCGTTCAATGCCTCAACAGCTTTTGAAAGCGTATCGCAAAAATAGTTTATTCCTTTGCGGTATTTTTGCTTTGAATCATAAGCAATGGCGTAACCTTTAGGTTGATTGTCAAGAACACAACGCCACACATTAACTAAAGTTAGGGTGTTTTCAAGTTCTTGTTTTGCAAAATTTTCATCGAGTGAACTGTAGTCAGAAAACAACGAATCATATTCTTTTTGAAATTCCACAAGGGCTTTAGCTGCAGAATACAGATTATACATAGCGATTCTTGGATTATCAATAATATCAATATCTTGTTTCTTGATTCTCACAAGCAGAACGCTTGCAAACTGATTATAGAAATTATCCAACGAGGAATAAACATCATTCAATCGTTTTCTAAAGATCTTGTATTTGCCGACCGAAAGTAATTGACGCATTGGGAAATAATCCGCAACAGGACTTTTAGCGTTGCCCTCAGAATAAAGGCAATATGGGTCAACAGCAAAACATGGGAGTCGGTTTTCGGCAAATGTATGCTCTCTAAAAACTGTTAACTGATCTTCGATTCTTTTCCATCTATCATGTGTGTACCGGCCTTTTTTGTATATATCATCAATGAGCTTGATTGTGTTAATTATCAAGTCGTTAACGTTAATTCTTATCTCGTCAATTTCTGTTACATATTCCTGCCAAGAAGAAGGACGCAAGCTATAATCTATGCGTATTTTTATCCATCCGTTCAATTCTGATACCCAGGAATTAGGGCGGTTACTCTTGTGGATGTGAAGCTTGTGGTCTAAGGGTTTAATACCTAAATCTTGAAGGAGATCAACACCAATCAACTCAATATCAATATACTCTTTCTCTGGATACAGTTGCTTTAAAATATCCAGCATTTTAATGCGCCAATACTGATTTGTGTTTTTGGTGTTTTCCGGTCCCTCTGTTTCTGTCGAAAGGGGTGGGATAAATTTACAAGAGACTTCATCATTTGTAAC
>JAFXEJ010000120.1 GCA_017513795.1 Ruminococcus sp. | reverse complement strand
TGTCCGTACAGAGTGAGTGCGAAGCACGGAAACGTGAACAGGGTACAGCGTCACGCTGTAACGTGGAACGGGGGCACCGCTGGTGCCGGTGCAGCGTCATGCTTTTTTAATGCGTAATGCATAATTCGTAATGCGTAATTGTGGTGTCGGCATTCGCCGACGGATTGAAATAATGTACCGAATATAAAAAATGACCAATTGTAGTGGCGCACCCATGTGTGCGCCCGTTATGTTTTATCAGATGTTTCACGTTATGCGGGCGAACACAGCTTTGTATATAAATTACGCTTTTGATTTCTTTCGTATGCGATAGCAGACTGCCTGTCCGTACAGAGTGAGTGCGAAGCACGGAAACGTGAACAGGGTACAGCGTCACGCTGTAACGTGGAACGGGGGCACCGCTGGTGCCGGTGCAGCGTCACGCAGTTAAAAATGTCCGGCATAAAATTTGTTCCCACGAGCGAATGGCGAGTTCAGCACCGTACAGAGGAATGTGCGGAACGCACATGGGAACGTGGACAGGGTGCAGCGTCACGCTGCCCTTGCATATATTGAAAAAGTGTGATATAATGTATATAATTACCCATAAGGGAAAGAAAGGAGCATACATATGAACAAAGAAACCGTTCTCAGATATACTTCACCGGCGGAGGATTTCAACAGTGCCATTCCTGTCGGAAACGGAAGAATAGGCGGTATGATTTTCGGCGGTGCTGCTGATGAACTCATCCGTCTTAACGAGGACTCCTTCTGGTCAGGAAGTCTGCGCCACAGAATTAATCCTGATTCTCAGGAAGGTCTTGAAGAAGTCCGTTCTCTGCTTAAAGAAGGAAATATTCCCGAAGCCGAAAAAATCTCCTTTGAGAAGCTGCAGGGCGTAACTCCCGAAATGCGCCGCTATCTGCCTCTTGGTGATCTCAGACTGCACATGGAAATTTCCGGCAGACCAAAGGATTACCGCCGCAGCCTTGATCTTGAAAGTGCCTGTGCAGAGGTAAGCTTCAGCGCAGACGGAGTGAACTTTGTAAGATCGGTATTTGTTTCTGCTCCTGACAACGTAATGGTTGTAAAAATCGCCGCTGATTCTCCGGCTTCAGTAAGCCTTGAATGCTCCATAGAGGGACGTGACGACAACTATGACGATAATCGTCCGTGCGGCGAGAATATGCTTCTTTATACCGGCGGAAATACCGGTGTATCGTTTGCCGCAGTTCTCGGCGCAAAGGCTTCGGGCGGAACAGTCAGAACAGTCGGCGGAAAAATTTCCGTAAAGAATGCCGATGAAGTCATGCTGATTCTTTCCGTAAGAACAAGCTTCTACGGCAAGCATTATACAGAATCCGCTGAGGTCGATGCGGAAATGGCTCTGCAATGCGAATGGGATGAGCTTTACTACCGTCATGTGTGTGATTACCGTGAGCTTTTCGACCGTACTTCCCTTGAACTCAACGATAACAGTGACGCTCCTGTCGGCGATATGACTACAAAAGAGCGTCTTGAACGTCTTAAAGGAAACGAGCTTGACAGCAGAGAATGTCAGCGGCTTATCCACGACAACAAGCTTATCGAGCTTTATTTCAACTACGGCAGATATCTGATGATATCCGCAAGCCGTCCCGGAACTCAGCCGATGAATCTTCAGGGTATCTGGAACGAGGATATGAAGCCTATCTGGGGAAGCCGCTATACTGTCAACGTCAATACGCAGATGAATTACTGGTGCGCTGAAAGCTGTAATCTGCCGGAATGTCATCTTCCCCTGTTCGACCTTGCCGAGCGTGTCTGCGAAAACGGAAAGGCAGTCGCTAAGGAGATGTACGGCGTATCAAAGGGCTTTGTATGCCACCATAATACCGATATATGGGGAGATTCTGCGCCTGCTGACCTGTGGATGCCGGCTACGGTATGGCCTATGGGCGGAGCATGGCTTGCACTGCATATTTTCGAGCATTATGAGTATACTCTTGACAGGGAATTCCTTGAAGAAAAGTATCATATACTGAAAGAAGCGGCAGAATTCTTTGTGGGATATCTCATGGAGGACGACAAGGGACGTCTTGTAACGTGTCCGTCTGTTTCTCCGGAGAACACATACCTCACAGACAAGGGAATCAAGGGAAGTCTCTGTATGGGGCCATCAATGGATTCCCAGATAATCACGGTACTTTTCAATGACGTTATAAAGGCTGCCGGAATTCTTGAACGTGACTTTACTTTTGTGAAGAAGCTCAAAGAAATGCTGGAGAAGATACCGCAGCCGGAAATCGGAAAATACGGTCAGATTCAGGAGTGGGCTGAGGACTACGACGAAGTAGAGCCGGGACACAGACACGTTTCGCAGCTTTTTGCGCTTCATCCGGCTGATATGATAACTCCGCACAGCACACCTAAGCTTGCCGATGCCGCAAGAGCTACACTTATAAGACGTCTTATTCACGGCGGCGGTCATATGGGCTGGAGCTGCGCATGGATAGCAAATATGTGGGCAAGGCTCTATGACGGCAGAATGGTCTATGAAAACATCAAACAGCTTCTTGTAAATTACACCAACCCCAATCTGCTGAATACGCATCCTCCGTTCCAGATTGACGGAAACTTCGGCGGTGTTTCGGCAATAACAGAAGCACTGCTCCAGAGTTGCTGCGGCGAGATAAATCTTCTTCCGGCGCTTCCCGACGAGTGGAGCAGCGGAAGCGTAAGCGGACTCCGTGCAAAGGGCGGTTTCAGCGTATCAATGGAGTGGAAGGACGGAAAACTCAGTTCTGCTGAGATAGCATCCGACCTCGGCGGAGAATGCCGTCTTCGTGCAAACTGTGTCGTGAGCATACTCTGCGACGGCGAAAGCGTTGGTTCAAGAATAGAAAACGGCGTGGTAATTTTCGATACTGCTGCCGGATGCACATACACTGTCAAAACTTGAGGAAAATCAGATGAATATAAAGAAATATGCGGCATTTGCGGCGGCACTGCTCATGGCGGCGGTTTCCGTCTGCGGATGCAGCAAGAAGAAAAAGGAATCCGGTACTGCCGGTGATACTCCCGTGTCCGTTGTGGAGGTGGAAACCACAACGGAAGCTCCGACTCAGCCGCCGACTGAGGTAGAGACTTTTCCGGATTATCCCGTTGCTGTTCCGGAGATAAAAAAACAGGATACAGGAGACTTCTACGAGGCTGAAAATGCCGATTTCCCGAAGGCACTCAGGGTTGAGAGCAAAAAGGATAATTTCAGCGGCGAGGGCTATCTCACGGGATTTCCCACCGGCGGCGGAATTTCTGCCACATTCAGAGTAAATGCTCCGAGTAATCAGCACTATGATCTTTCGTTCAACATAGCGTCGGCAAAGGAAACGGAATGCAGAATTTCACTCAACGGAAAACAGCTTACTACATTTAAAACTGTCAAGGGCGGAAAGTTCAATCAGATAACCGTTCACGGAGTTTTTCTTACAAAGGGCGAATCAGAAATTTCTGTTGCTCCCGTCAAGGGAAATATCTGCCTTGACTATCTCAAACTGACCGACAGCGCATCTCTCGGTGATATAAGCTATGAAGCGGACGGCGGAACTTCCAACGAAAACGCCGGAGAAGCCGCACAGGAGCTTATGGATATTATTTCCGGCTGCTACGGAAAATACATCATTACCGGACAGTATGCCGCAGATAACGACAACTCAGAGCTTGACCTCATCTACAGAACTACGGGAAAATACCCTGTAATACGCTGTTCAAACCTCTCTGTTGCAAGGGGTTCATATGACGAAAGCTACAAGGAGATAGAAGCGTGTGCCGACTGGTACAGAAACGGCGGAATTCCGTGCGTAAGCTGGTACTGGAACGCTCCGGCGGAAAAGAGCTCGTTCAGGACGGAGGAGACTGATTTCAGCCTGTCAGACGCAATGACTGATATCGACATCGCAATGCTTACTCAGGAGGAGATAAGAGGGCTTTACGGCGAAGGAAATATTTCCGGAGAATGCTACAGTCTTATCCTCGATATCGACAGCATGGCGGGACAGCTTACATCGCTGAAAAACAAGGGAATCCCGGTGCTCTGGAGACCTCTCCCCGAGGGCAGCGGCGACTGGTACTGGTGGGGAGCGTCCGGTGCAGACGCCTATAAATGGCTTTGGAATCTCCTTTACACAAGACTTACCGGCTACTTTGAGCTTGATAATCTTATATGGATATGGAACGGTCAGAGCGAGGGTACTCTCGTGGACGAATCCACATTTGACATTGCCGCCGTTGATATCTACCACAGCGGCGAAAAGGACTACGGCAGCAGCTTCTACGAAAATTTTGCGGCTGTTCAGAAATTCGCCGGCAGCAAAAAGCCGATAGCTCTCAGCGAATGCGGAAGCGTTCCCGACGTTGACAGCTCCTACAGAGACAACGCTCTGTGGTCGTTCTTCGGACTGTGGTTCGGTGAATACATCGAGGACGAAAACGGCGAATATTCGGAGAAATATACAAGCCGTGAAAATCTTATAAAGACATACAACTCCGAGGGTGCGCTCACTCTGGACGAATTTACAGCGATTCGTGGTGAAAAGGAAATTCCGGAGATAACCGTGCAGACGGAAAAAGCAACGGAGCCGGCTTCTGCTGAGGAGGAAACTTCAACATCAGCGGAGAACGCTTCACAGGCTGAAACTACCTCACAGACGGAAACGGAGGGATAAATATGTACAGCAATAACGGCTTCAGGCGGCAGATATCCGAGGAACAGACGGCTATACTTGACAAAATGCTCGTTGAGATACGCAGTCAGCGCAGTAAAGCGGTAAGCTTCAGAATGCAGGATGTTCTTGTTATGACGCCATTTTCCGAGGAATGCGATCTTTTCCTCTTTATGGAGGATGAATATGCTCCCTTTAAAACGGGAAAGAAATCATTCACTGAGCTTCGTCTTGCGGCATATGAGGCGGCACTCAAAAAATGCGAGGTATATTCCCGTGTGACGCTTGAACTTATCTATGATATCTTCGCAAAGCTGAGCGGTATAAGTCCTGCCGGCAAGGAACAGCTTATGCGCCGTGAATGCGAACTTATTGAGTATTTTTCGTTCCCGAGAGAGTGCGGAAAAACTCTTTTCCGTGAAGCAAAATCGAACAAAAAACGCACAATTATTTTCTCTGAATCGGTATATCCGGCAGATGTTGTGCGAAATATCCTCGAAAAATGCGGCTATGGCTCATATGACGGTCTGGTGATTATTTCCGAGATAAAGAAATGTACCGCCGAAAGCTGGTATGAAGCTGTTCTTTCAAAGGCGGGAGTATCGGCTGACAAGCTTCTTCACATCGGAAGCAATGTCGCTTTTGATATCGAACTTCCCATTGTAAAAGGCTCGAAGGCTCTGCTTGTTGCGCCGGCAATGCAGCTTATGGAAAAATCCGGCAGAGTTCTTGGATATATCCGCAAAAAACACCTCTATGAATACGATACGGCGAAATATCTGACGCTTCATTGTGTTCTCGGACTTTATGCGGCATACGGATTTGATTTTCCGCAGAATAAGATGGCTCTCAGCGATTTCTGCGGCGATGGTCGTCTGATAGGCTTCCTCGGAGCAGGTGCGGCATCGCTTTGCGGCGATATTCCGGCAAAAAGCGGCAAAATGCGTCCGCTTGTTGCTGATGCTCTCAGACGTGACGAAAAATTCCTTGACGGACTTGACGATTTCAATAAAATGCTCGGCGATCATTTCGGCAGTAATCTTGAAAAATACGGCGGCGAGGGCTGCGGCGAATTTCTCGATTTCCTTGAAGAATGCTGTGCTTCTGCCGACAGAGAACTTTTCGTGCCGTATATCTCATCAACTTCCATGAAAAAATGGGCTTCTTCCGTAAAAGAACCGGAAATTGTTCCATTTTCCGGCAAAAAATACAAGGAAAATGCACTTAACCGTCTTGCTGACAAAATGTTTCCTCCCGGAACAAAAGTCCGCAATATAGCAGACGGAATCCTTGCAAAAGGACATAAAAAGAAAAAATAGCCGCAGAAAAAGTGTAATTATACGGCAATCTGCTTTCTAAGAATTATCGACAATTTTTCATCAATATACTCTCAAAAGCAAGAAAGTACGATTAAAAAAAACGTTGCACCTCCGATACTGTATGTGATATGATAATATCACCACAGAAAAATGCAATTTTTTATAACATGGAGGTCTAAAACAATGAATGGTAAAGTAAAAGTACTTATCGGTGATGATTCCGCTGAAACAGGAGTAAGCATAGCAAATAAGCTTCGTGAAAGAGGAATGTACGCATATACAAGACGTAAGGACTGCGGTATAATTCTTGAATCTATTAAAAAGGATACGCCGGATGTAGCCGTACTTGATATAAGTGCACAGAACGGCGATGTCGTGACTATAATGAAAAGAGTGCGTGAGCTTGGCGTGAAGTTCCCTGTATTTATCATTACTTCGTCCTATGACAACGAATTCATTGAGCGTCAGGTCATGGACAACGGAGCTTCAAAATTTCTGCTCAAGCCATACGATGCCGATGACCTCTGCGCCGCTATAAATTCTGCTCTCGGCGACAAAGCTAACAGTCTCAGCGATGATATGGAGATCGTTGTAACTGATATCATTCATCAGCTTGGAGTTCCGGCGCATATCAAGGGATATCATTACCTGAGAACGGCGATACTTTACTCAATTGAAAACAAGGCGCTTCTTGACAGCGTTACGAAGCTTCTTTACCCCACAGTTGCGGGAATTTACGAAACTACTTCCTCTCGTGTTGAGCGTGCTATCCGTCACGCAATCGAAATAGCATGGGACAGAGGAAATGTAGATACACTCAACTCCTTTTTCGGATATACTGTCGATACAAGCAAAGGCAAGCCGACAAATTCCGAATTTGTCGCACTTATCACGGATAAACTGCGTCTGCGCTATAAATCGGCACTGAGAAGGAGTTCAGAATTCAAATTGATAAATTAATTTACAGGAGACATAAGCTCCTGTATAAAAGGAGGATAATTTTATGTCATTCAGAAAAATTAACATCAGCGAATTACAGTTCAATCCGTTTACCAAAATTGGCAAGGAATGGATGCTCATTACAGGCGGAAACATGGACAGCTTCAATACAATGACAGCTTCATGGGGACAGCTCGGCGTACTCTGGAACAAAAACGTTCTCACTTGCTACATCCGCCCGAACCGCTACACATACGAATTTGTTGAAAAGGGCGACAGCTTTGCTGTTTCCTTCTTCGGCGAGGAATACCGCAGTGCGCTTTCATTCTGCGGCTCACATTCCGGCAGAGACTGCGACAAGGTAAAGGAAACCGGTCTTACTCCCGTTGAAGCTGACGGCTGTGTAGCTTTCGATGAGGCTGATCTCGTACTCGTCTGCCGCAAGCTATACAGCTATGACATGGAAGAATCCGGCTTCCTCACAGACGACGGGATTCCGGCGCAGTTCTTCGGAAAAGATCCATACCACAGAGCATATATCTGTGAGATTACTGCCGCATACTGTAAATAATACACAAGCCTGTCGGCATAGAAGATATGCCGGCAGGCTTTGTCGTCGTTCCGGAAAAAATAATTTTGTGCACATTGCCGGAAAAATCCAAAAAAACTTGTAAATTCCACCCGAATCTATTGACATAATATCGGCTGTTTGTTATAATTATGTTGTATGCTTACAGGAGTGTAAGCTGAATATATAAATAAAAAAGGAGATAACATCCTGAACGTGTTATCGTGAATAATTATGAACAGTAAAAGAGACAGATATAAAAGATTTATCTCTTTCGGCGCTGCAATCGTACTTCTTGGCATTCTTACGGGAATTTTCGCCTATACATGGTACAGATACTACAGCGAAGCGATAGTTCTGCCCTACTACCGGCGTGGAAACTGGGTGCTTATCGGTATCTATGGTCTGCTGACCGTCCTGTTCTTCAAGGCTTACGGCGGCTTCAAGCTGGGATATCTCAAAAAAACGGATATGCTTTTTTCTCAGCTTATTTCGATGGCGTGCGTCAATACCGTGACGTACTTCCTCATAAGCCTTATCGGACGCCATTTTATGGACGGAGTTCCGGTAGTTCTCATGACGTTTACGGATTTCGGCGTGATATCGCTGTGGACGGTCTTTACGGGAAAGCTTTATTTCCTCATGTATCCCCCACGGCGGCTGATAATCCTCTACGGAAGCAGTCAGGCGGCTTCGCTCGTTATGAAAATGAGCCAGCGTGTGGACAAGTATATGATATGCGAGTCGGTAAGCGCAGACGAGGAATCTGACAGGATAAGAGAGCTTCTTCTGAAATATGAAGGCGTTATTATCTGCGATATTCCAGCCGAACAGAGAAACGACTACATCAAATTCTGCTTTGACAACTCTCTCAGAGCGTATATTGCTCCTAAAATTTCCGATATTATCATAAGAGGAGCCGATGATATCAGGCTCTTTGATACGCCGCTGCTCCTGTGCCGCAACTACGGCCTTGATTTCGAACAGCGTTTCGTCAAGAGAATCTTCGATATCGTATTTTCCCTTATTGCGATGATTCCGGCACTTCCATTCATGGTGATTTCAGCGATTGCTGTGAAGCTCTATGACGGCGGCCCTGTTTTCTACAAGCAGAAGCGCCTTACCATAGACGGAAAGGAATTTTATGTGTACAAATTCCGGAGCATGATAGTTGACGCTGAAAAAGACGGCAGACCTCAGCTTGCTTCTGAGGAGGATGACCGTATTACTCCGGTGGGAAAAATACTCAGAAAATTCCGTATCGACGAGTTTCCGCAGCTTCTGAACATCCTGAAGGGAGATATGTCCGTTGTAGGCCCTCGTCCGGAACGTCCGGAGCTTACCGAGGAATACAAGAAGCAGATGCCGGAGTTTGAATTCCGCCTTAAAGTAAAAGCCGGACTTACAGGCTATGCACAGGTAACAGGAGTGTATGATACAACTCCGTATGACAAGCTGAAAATGGATCTGATGTATATTGAGAATTACTCAATACGGCTCGATCTTCAGATAATATTAATGACAATAAAAACTATGCTTTTCCCCGGCAAGACAAATGCTGAAACAGAGGAAGGCATACTGAACACAAGAAAAGAGGATAAGGATAAATGAAAATCACAGCAGTTATAATGGCAGGCGGCAGAGGAGAACGCTTCTGGCCGAAAAGCAGAAATACCTGTCCTAAGCAGTTTCTCTCGCTTACATCTGACGGCGAGACAATGATTCAGAAAACAGTCAAGCGTCTTAGTCCGCTTGTTGCAGCAGAGGATGTATTTGTTGTAACAAATGCCGCTTACACTGAGCTTGTAAAGGATCAGCTTCCGGATATTCCGGCTGAAAACATTCTTGCAGAGCCATGCGCAAGAAATACAGCTCCATGTATCGCATTTGCGGCGGCTGTTATCGGCAGAAAATACGATGACGCTGTTATGATGGTACTTCCCTCAGATCACCTTATCGGTTATGAGGATATCTACATCAATACGCTGAAAAAGGCTGTTTCTGTCGCTGAACAGGATAAGAATCTTGTTACTATAGGAATCACTCCCACATACCCCGAAACAGGCTACGGATACATTAATTTCGGTGCTGAAAACGGTGCGGCTTACAATGTTGAGCGCTTCGTTGAAAAGCCTGACCTCGCTACAGCGAAAAAGTATCTTGCTTCCGGAAAATATCTCTGGAACAGCGGTATGTTCGTGTGGAAGATTTCCTCTATCATGGCGAATATCAAGGAATTCATGCCGACAGTTTACGAGGGCGCTGTCAAGATAGGCGAAAGCTTCGGAACTCCGGCTTATGAAGAAACTCTTGTGAAGGAATTTACTGCATTCCCCAGTGAATCAGTGGATTTCGGCATTATGGAAAAGGCTCACGATATCTACACTCTCCCCGGAAGCTTCGGCTGGGACGACGTCGGAAGCTGGCTTGCTGTTGAACGCATCAACGAGACTGACGAAAACAAGAACTTCATCAGCGGCGACGTTATCGCTGTTGATTCCGAAAGAACTACGATATGCGGCGGAAAACGTCTTATTGCAGCTATCGGTACTGAGGATCTCATTATAGTTGATACTGACGATGTACTTCTTGTATGCTCCAAGAATAATACTCAGGATGTCAAGAAGGTCATCGCACAGCTTAAAGATACAGGCAGAACAGAGCTTGTATAATCAGCGGTGCACGAATCGTCAAATAATATAAATTATTAATCCACGGGCGGTGCGGATATCGCCCATGTAAATTCTGATTTCAGTAAAGGAGTAAATAAAATGAAAAACGCACTTATCACAGGTATTACAGGTCAGGACGGCTCATATCTTGCTGAGCTTCTCCTCGAAAAGGGTTACAACGTTTACGGTATCTGGAGAAGAAAGGCTACCGTTGATTACGGCAACATTGCTCACCTCAAGGACAAGGTTCACCTTATCTACGCAGATATGACAGACCCTGTATCCCTTATTTCCGCTATGAAGATTTCTCAGGCTGACGAGGTTTACAACCTTGCTGCTCAGTCATTCGTTGCTACAAGCTGGGATACTCCCCTCGGAACTGCTGACATCGACGCTATCGGCGTTACAAATATGCTCGAAGCTATCAGAATCGTAAAGCCTGAGGCTCGTTTCTATCAGGCTTCCACATCAGAAATGTTCGGTCTTGTACAGGCTATTCCCCAGTGCGAGACAACTCCTTTCTACCCCAGAAGTCCCTACGGCGTTGCTAAGCTTTACGGTCACTGGATTACAAAGAACTACCGTGAAAGCTACGGAATGTACGCTTGTTCCGGTATCCTTTTCAACCACGAGTCTGAAAGACGTGGAATTGAGTTCGTTACAAGAAAGATTACTGACGCTGCTGCAAGAATCAAGCTCGGCGTACAGGAGTACATGGAGCTCGGAAACATGGATTCCAAGCGTGACGGGGGACACTCAAAGGACTATGTAAAGGCTATGTGGCTCATGCTTCAGCAGGAAACTCCCGATGACTACGTTATCGCAACAAACGAGACAAGAACTGTCCGTGAGTTCGTTGAAACTGCATTCAAGCACGTCGGAATCGACGTTGAATGGCAGGGCGAGGGCGTTGACGAAATCGGTATCGACAAGGCTACAGGCAAGACAATCGTTAAGGTAAACAAGAAGTTCTTCCGTCCGGCTGAGGTTGATATCCTCCTCGGAAATCCCGCTAAGGCTGAAGAAAAGCTTGGCTGGAAGCGTGAAATCTCATTCTCTGAGCTTGTTGAGAGAATGGTTAAGAACGATCTTGAACTCGTTGAAAAGGAAATCAAGGTCAAGGCAATTACAGGCTGATTTTTACAGGGCGGTCAATGACCGCCCATTTGCAATATACTAATAGTAAAGGAGTGCCGGAATGAAAATTACTTTTGACGCTGTTCCGCTTATCGCCGACAAGATAACAGGAATCGGCTGGTGCGAAGCCGGTCAGACCATGAAGCTTGCAGAGCTTTATCCCGAAAACCGCTGTGAATACAGCTTTTTCGCCGACCGCAAGGGAAATGCTGTACGGCAGATAAAGCAGTTTTCCGGCAAAAATATCAAGCTGAACACGTCACGCTTTCCGAAAAAGCTGTACAGACTGCTGTCAGTGCTTCTTCCGGTGCCATACTCTGCATTCTTTGGGAAAAAGTCCGATATCACGCACTTTTTCAACTATATCATTCCGCCCGGAGTCAAGGGTAAAACTGTAGTTACCGTTCATGATATGGTCTATAAGGCATTTCCGGAGACTGTCAGGGGACGTACACGCTTCATGCTCGACGCCGGACTGAAAAAGTCTCTGAAACGTGCAGATATCGTTGTTACCGACTCGGAATTTTCACGCACTGAGATAGTGAAATATTTCTCGTGGTGTGAAGATAAGCTCAGAGTTGTGCCGTGCGGCGTTGATACGGAGAGATTCCATCCGTGCGGAGATTCGCAGAAAATCGCCGATGTAAAGGCTTCTCTCGGCATTGAGGGAGACTATTTCCTCTACCTCGGAACAATCGAGCCGAGAAAAAATCTGGAGCGTCTTATTTCAGCCTACAATGCCTTTTCAAAGAAGGTAGGCAATTCGCCGAAGCTTGTGCTTGCCGGCGGAAAGGGCTGGCTGTATGACGGGATTTTCAGCCGTGTAAAGTCTCTCGGACTGGAGGATAAGGTTATTTTCACGAAATACGTCCCTTCCGAGGACATGAACGCTCTCATGTGCGGTTCGCTGGCATTTGTATTTCCGTCGCTCTACGAGGGCTTTGGTATGCCGCCGCTTGAGGCTATGGCTTGCGGAGTTCCTGTTCTTGTATCGGGTGCGGCTTCGCTTCCGGAGGTAACAGGCGACTGCGCTGTTATCGTTGATCCTTACGATGTGAAAAGCATTGCAAGAGGATTATACAGATTGTATACAGATGAAGCTCTCCGACGTGATCTCAGCAGACGTGGAATTGAACGTGCAAAGGGATTTACATGGGACAGATCTGCACAGATGCTTCACGACATCTACAAGGAGTTGGTATAATGACGAAAAAACTGCGGATTTTAGAGGTAAACAAGGCTTATTATCCTCATGTCGGCGGAATTGAAACGCTTGTGAGACTGTACTCCGAGGAGCTTGGCAGAAGCTATGACGCTGACGTGAAAGTTCTGGTGTGCCGTGATAATCGTGGAAAAACCGTGAGACAGCGCATAAACGGCGTGGAGGTTACTCGTGCCGCAAGTCTCGGAACTTATTTCAAGTGCCCGATTTCCTTTACTTTTATAAGACTTTTCAGAAAAATGGCGAAAAATGCGGATATTATCCACATCCATATGCCGTTTCCGCTTGCGGATGCTGCTGCGCTTCTGTCCGGATTCAAGGGTAGAATAGTACTTTCGTGGCATGCTGACATTGTAAAGCAGAAGAAACTCATGCTCGTCTATAAGCCGTTCATGAAGTGGCTTCTCAACCGTGCAGACGCAATTGCAATTGCAACCCCCGGACATTATTCGGGTTCCGACCATCTCACAGACTACGGCGGAAAATGTCATATAGTCCCCTACGGAATCGCTCCGGAGAAGTATCTCTGCATCGAAAGAAAGCCGGTTCTTACCGAAAAATGCAGTGATAAACGAAGCGTGAAGGTATTCTTCACCGGACGTCTTGTCTACTACAAGGGCGTGGATGTGCTTCTGAAAGCGTTCCGCAGAGTAAAGGGGTGCGAGCTTTTTATCGCCGGAACAGGCGATCTTGAACCTACACTCAAAGAATATGCCCGCAAAAAAGGGCTTGAAAATAAAGTGCATTTTCTTGGATTTCTCTCCGACCATGAGCTTAAACAGGCTTATGCTGACTGCGATATCTTTGTGCTTCCCTCGGTGGAAAAAAGCGAGGCATTCGGCATAGTTCAGCTTGAAGCCATGATTTACGGCAAGCCTGTTATAAATACGCTTCTGCCGTCGGGAGTTCCTCATGTAAGCCTCGCCGGAGTTACCGGTCTTACCGTGAAAAAATCTGATCCGGCTGAGCTTGCAGACGCTATAAATACCCTTGCGGCAAACAAGGAACTGCGTGAAATCCTCGGAAAAGCGGCGGCAGAAAGAGTCTGCTCGCAGTTTAATGAAAAAATCGCTCTGGACAGCCTTTATCGTGTTCTGTCCGGAAAGGAGAACGGCTGATGAAAGCTCTTATTATAGGCGGTGCCGGCTTCGTGGGAGGATATCTCATCTGTGAGCTTGACAGCGCCGGACAGGAGGTCTTTGCGACCTGTCTGGAAAACGAAAATATAAGCGGAAACTGCTCCGTCCGCACGCTGAATATCCTCGATGCGGACGCTGTAAGTGAAGTTATCGGCGAGATAAAGCCGGATGTGATATATCATCTTGCGGCGCAGAGCTCTGTTTCCCTGTCGTGGAAAAAACCTCAGCTTACAGCGGATATCAACGTTATCGGAACGATAAACGTTCTTGAAGCCGTGAAAAACTGCGAAAAAAAGGATATCCGACTGATTCTTATAGGCTCCGGCGAGGAATACGGCTTCATCCGGAAGGACGCCTGTCCGCTTACTGAGGAGGAGCCGCTCAATCCCGGAAATATCTACGCTGCAACAAAGGCTTGTCAGGGAATGCTCGGCGAAATTTACGCCCGTGCCTACAAAATGGATATCATCATGGTGAGAGCGTTCAATCACTCCGGACCGCAGCAGCTTCCGATGTTTGTTATTTCCGATTTCTGCCGTCAGATAGCACTTATCGAAAAGGGCGATTCTCCGGCTGTTATGAGCGTCGGAAATCTTGCCGCAAAGCGTGATTTCACCGATGTCCGTGACGTTGTAAGAGCATACAGACTTCTCGGTGAAAAGGGCGTCAGCGGACGCACATACAATGTCGGCAGAGGAAAAGCCGTTGAAATTCAGTATATTCTCGATACGGCACTGAGCTTTTCGCAGAAGGAAATTGAAGTAAAACAGGATCCGGCAAGAATGAGAGCTTCAGACATTCCCGTTATTGAGCCGGATGTTTCACGGATTTACGGCGATACAGGCTGGAAAGTTGAGATATCCATGGAAAAGACAATTGAAGATACATTAAACTACTGGAGGAATACACTATGAAGAAATTTCTGACAATTCTGCTTGCAATGTCAATGATGTCGTGTACATTTGCTTCATGCGGAAAAAAAGACAGTGATAAGGAAGATAAGAAAAGCTCTGTTGCTGAGGAGGAGGTTCTTCCCGCAGTCGGCAGATGGGAGCCAGTTGATACAGAGGACATGATCTTTGATATACGCAGCGAAAATGAGGCTTATATCTGCGTTGTACAGGATCTTTCCGACGCCCTTTACTTTGAAGATGATAATTTCATGTTCAGCGGAGAGGAATTTGCCGACAAAGACTACGATTTTGACGGTGAAACATTTGTGCTTCATGCTTTCAACGATAATGACCTTACCATGAAAAAAACTGACGGCAGTGAGGAACTTTACGGCGAATATCAGTGGATAAGCGGCGACGCATACGATGCCATAGCAACGGGATTCAACAATGAAGCTGCTGAAAATAACGACGATGAGACCTTTGACGAAGAAAACATGAAAATTTATGTGAACTTCACTGAGGATTCCACTATTCTTGAAGCAAGAATGACTATTGACGACTTTAAGCTTTCAGATAAAAAAATTACTATCAGCGGATCAATTTTCGGAGATGACGAACTCAGGGACGCTGAATATTCCGTTGACGGCGATAAAATGATTATTATAAATGCTAAGGGTGAAGAAGTAGAGCTTGAAAGAATTACAGAAGCTGAGTGAGGTGACAGAAATGGCAGAAACTAAGCTTACCAATGAATTTGTCCGTGCTTTTGACGGTCACGAGAAGATCAAAATGACAAAGGCGGCAGAAAAGCTGACGGAATTCGGTGAAAAGCAGAATGATGTCAATGAGGCTCTTGCCGGAAATATCAACAGTCTTATAAAGCGTGTATGCGCTCTTGAGGACAAACAGGAGAAAAATACCGAAATCATGAAGAAAATCGCTACTGAGCTTGCCGCTTTCAAGCGTGAGCTGGACAGGGTAAGACTTACGGAAAAGCTGAATTCCGGTGCGATTGAAAGACTTTCGAATGCTATGTCTCTTGCAGCTGCTCCGGCTGAGGAAAGCTCCGGCGAAAACGGTGAGGAATGATTAAAAATTCACTGTAATCTATTGACAATTCATAGGTTTTGTTATATTATAAATAATGGAAACTGCTCTGCAATTAAGAAGCAGAGCTTCCGCTGATTCTGCATGAATAAACGGAGAGTTTCGGGCTCTCCGTTTTTATATTATAATAAGAAGGAAGGTGCTGCATTTATGGATATTGCTGAAAAGCTTCTTGAGGAGCTTGAATGCCGTGTAGCCTTTACCATACCTATTTTCGGGGGAATCCCCGTCCCTGAGTCGTGCGTTATGACGTGGGGAATTATGGCAGTTCTCGTACTTTTCTGCATATTGTTCGTCCGTAAGCTTAAAACTGTTCCCACGGGAGCGCAGAGTCTCATCGAATCGGGAATAAACTGGATGAACAAATTTTTTCTTGACATTCTCGGACCTAAGGGAAAGAAATATCTGCCGATACTTGAAACGATGCTGATTTATATCGGTATCTCGAATATCGTCGGAATCGTGGGACTGCGTCCGCCGACAAAGGATCTCGGAGTTACCGCAACGATGGCAATTATCGCAATACTGCTGATACAGTTCTGCGGTATAAAGGAACGAGGCGGAAAAGGCTGGCTTCACAGCTTTATCGAGCCTATGCCGCTGCTTCTGCCAATCAAGATACTGGAGCTTTTCATCAAGCCGCTCTCGCTCTGTATGCGTCTTTTCGGAAACATTCTCGGCGCATTCGTTGTAATGGAGCTTGTAAGGCTTGTTGTTCCGGTGGGAATCCCGCTGGTTCTCGGCTTGTATTTTGATATCTTCGACGGATGTATTCAGGCTTATGTATTTGTTTTCCTCACCTCGCTGTTCATGGCTGAGGCAATGGAGGAAGAAGAATAATTTTTTGGAGGATTTTTTATGGGATCAATCGCACTTGGCGCAGCTATCGCCGTACTTACAGGTGCCGGCGCCGGAATCGGAATCGGTCTTGCAACCTCAAAGGCTGCTGAGGCTATCGCACGTCAGCCCGAGGCAAAGGGTGACATCAACAAGGCACTTCTTTTAGGATGTGCTCTTGCCGAAGCAACAGCTATCTACGGCTTCGTAATTGCAATTCTTATCATCTTTTTCCTTAAATAAGCGGAGGTATTTACTATGGGATCAATCGCACTTGGCGCAGCTATCGCCGTACTTACAGGTGCCGGCGCCGGAATCGGAATCGGTCTTGCAACTTCAAAGGCTGCTGAGGCTATCGCACGTCAGCCCGAAGCAAAGGGCGACATCAACAAGGCACTTCTTTTAGGATGCGCTCTTGCCGAAGCAACAGCTATTTACGGCTTCGTAATAGCAATTCTTATCATCTTTTTCCTTAAATAATATCGGGAGGAAGCAATTTTATGCTGGATATAGACCACTGGAATTTCATATGGGCAGCAGTGAATTTCATACTGCTGTTCATACTGCTTAAAATCTTCCTTTTCAAGCCGGTAAACAAGATCATGGATGAGCGTACCCGTACTATTCAGGATGATCTTGATGCGGCAAAGAAGTCAAAGGAAGAAGCTGAGGCTCTGAAAAAAGAGTACGAGGACAACATCAGCGACGCTAAGCAGAAGGCTCAGGAAATCATTATGAAGGCTCACGAGGACGCAGAATCAGAGAAATCTGCTATTCTGAAAAAATCTCAGGAGGAAGCCGATCAGCTTATTTCTGACGCAAACAAAACAATCGAAAACGAGCGCAAAAGAGTTCTTGCACAGGCGCAGACACAGATTGCTGACCTTGCTATCGAAGCAGCTTCGAAAATTATCGGTGAAAATCTTGATGACGAGAAGAATCGCCGCCTTGTGGATAAATTCTTATCCGATGAGGAGGTTGAAAGCTGATGGCAAATACCGATAAAGAGCTTCTGAAAGAGCTTCTCCGTCTTGACGTTCCTCAGGAGGATGCCGAAGCCGCAAAGCATATCTTTACAGATTGTAAAGATGTTTCCGATACACTTGCAAATCCGCTTGTTACCTCGGACGAAAAACGTGCTGTTGTTGCACGTCTTTTCCCTGAGAGCATGCAGAAATTCATCCTCAGCGCCATAAAGACGAAAAGCGTTGAAAATATACCCGCCGCCCTTGAAGGCTACCATGACGCACTCCTCGAAAAACAGGGATGTATAAAGGCAGTAGTCCGCTATGTTACGCCGCTTACTGAGGCTCAGCAGGCTGATCTGCGCAAGTACATCATGGAACGCTTCATCAAGGAAGATGTTGCCATAGAGTACAGACATGACCCCGATATCATCGGCGGATTCATCCTCAATGCCGGCGATATCAAGTACGATAAGAGCTATCGCTCTTCCCTGAACCGCATGAAGGAAAGCCTTCGCAGCAAAGCGGCAGAATATACGGAGAGTAATGAAAATAAGCCTGTATTAAGCTCCATGAGCGATATAATTTCCATGCTTAAAACGGAAATTCAGGACTTCGATGTGAAATCCGGAGCAACCGAAACAGGCTTTATTACACGTCTCGGCGACGGAATCGCACAGGTGAGAGGCATGAACTCCGCTATGTACGGCGAACTTGTTGAGTTTGAGACGGGAATCAGAGGAATCGTTCAGAACCTCGAAGAAAAAACTACGGGCGTGGTGCTTCTCGGCGACGACCACGGACTTACAGAAGGCTCCTCCGTTATCAGAACGGGAAAGCGTGCCGGAATCGGCGTAAGCGGCGAGCTTTTAGGACGTGTTGTTGACGCTCTCGGTTCGCCTATTGACGGCGGCGGTGCGATAATCGCTGAGGATTACTTCCCTATCGAGCGTGAGGCTCCCGGAGTTATCGAGAGAAAGCCGGTAAATGTACCGCTTCAGACGGGAATTCTTGCCATTGACTCGATGTTCCCTATCGGACGTGGTCAGCGTGAGCTTATCATCGGCGACAGACAGACAGGAAAGACCTCTATTGCTCTTGATACCATTATAAATCAGAAGGACAAGAACGTTATCTGCGTTTATGTGGCTATCGGTCAGAAATCCTCGACTGTTGCACAGGTTGTGGGCACTCTCAGAAAATTCGGCGCTATGGATCACACAGTCGTTGTGTGCGCATCTGCGAGTGATCCGGCACCTTTCCAGTATATCGCCCCATATTCGGGAACTGCGATAGCTGAATATTTCATGTCAAAGGGACACGATGTCCTCATTGTATATGATGATCTTTCAAAGCATGCCGTTGCATATCGTGCAATGTCGCTGCTTCTCCACAGACCTCCGGGCCGTGAGGCTTATCCGGGTGATGTTTTCTATCTGCATTCAAGGCTTCTTGAGCGTTCAAGTCGTCTTGACGACGAACACGGCGGAGGTTCTCTGACTGCCCTGCCTGTCATCGAGACTCTTGCCGGCGATATTTCGGCATACATTCCCACGAATGTCATTTCTATTACGGACGGACAGATTTTCCTTGAAAGCGAGCTTTTCAATGCCGGTCAGCGTCCGGCGGTGAACTACGGTCTTTCCGTATCCCGTGTAGGCGGAGCCGCACAGACAAAGGCAATGAAAAAAGCCGCCGGAAATCTCCGAATCGACCTTGCGCAGTTCAAGGAAATGGAAATTTTCACGCAGTTCTCGTCGGAACTCGACCAGTCCACCACAGAGCTTCTCAATCACGGAAGAATGCTCACGGAACTGCTTAAACAGCCGCTTTACAATCCGCTTCCGCAGTATGAACAGGTAATTCTGCTCTATGCGGCACAGAACGGATTCTTCAAGGATATTCCGGCAAAGGAGCTTAAAGAATACTGCTCCGAGCTTATGAGCTACATCGGCACATACGGTCAGGATATAATTGCAGAACTTGAACAGAATAAAGTCCTCACCGACGACCTTGCGGAAAGAATAGAGCGCATTGTCACTGCATTCGAGGAATAAGAGGTGAGCGGATATGGCTAATATGAGAGAGATACGGGAACGTATCGACAGCATAAAGCAGATACTGAAAATCACCAACGCTATGTATCTTATATCCTCGTCGAAGCTTAAAAAGGCACGAAAGGCACTTGATGCAACAGAGCCGTACTTCTACAAGCTTCAGGAGACTATCGAAAGCGTTATGGAGCATACTCCGCACATGAGACAGATGTATTTCGACCGCCGTCTGGATATTCCTCCGGAGAAACGTAAAAAGGGATATATCGTCATTACAGCCGACAAGGGACTGTGCGGAAGCTATAACCACAACATACTTAAATTCACCGAAAACGAGCTTGCAAAATCTCCCGATATCAGCAATTGCTATCTTTTCGTGCTGGGACACGTCGGCAGAATGTATTTCACAAGCCGTCTTAAAAACAGCAGCAAGCCCTTCGTTGACGGAGAATTCCTCTATACTACGCAGAATCCCACGCTCTACAGGGCAATGGAAATAGCAAAGCTGGTGCTCGATAAATTCGAGAATCGTGAGCTTGACGAGGTGTATGTTATCTACACCGACATGGTGACTTCCAACGTACAGGAAGAAAGAATGATACAGCTTCTGCCGTTCAGCCGCAGACATTTCGGAAAAGCTCCGGACGGCACAATGAAGAAGCTCCCGAAGGCATCATTTCTGCCGTCGCCGGAAGAAGTTATGGCGCATCTTATCCCGGATTACGCAAAGGGAATCATTTACGGCGCAATGGTAGAGGCGTTCTGCTGTGAGCAGCAGTCGAGAATGACGGCTATGGATTCGGCTACCACAAGCGCAAAGGACATGATAAAACAGCTGTCACTGCTCTACAACAGGGCACGACAGAGCGCTATCACTCAGGAAATCACCGAAGTTGTCAGCGGCGCATCAAGTCTGGAATAGTACCGCAATAATCCTCCAATGAAGGAGTTGAAACTAATACATGGAAACAGGAAAAATCACACAGGTCATAGGACCTGTTGTAGACGTTGTGTTCAGCAGCGGAAAGCTCCCCATGATACGGGACGCTCTTACTGTTGAAATCGACGGAAATAAACGCTTCATGGAAGTCGCACAGCACATGGGCGACCGCACAGTCCGCTGTATTATGCTGGCTTCCAGCGAGGGACTCAGCAGAAATATGGAGGTCACAGCGACCGGAAGCTGCATAAAAGTTCCCGTGGGCGAAAAAACTCTCGGACGAATGTTCAACGTTCTCGGTCAGCCCATCGACAAAAAGGGCGATGTGGGCGCAGACGAACAGTGGGAGATACACCGGAAGGCTCCGACATTTCAGGAGCAGAGTTCCGTTGTTGAGGTGCTTGAAACGGGAATCAAGGTCATCGACCTTATAGCTCCCTACGCAAAGGGCGGAAAAATCGGTCTTTTCGGCGGTGCCGGCGTGGGTAAGACAGTTCTCATTCAGGAGCTTATCCGCAATATCGCAACCGAACACGGCGGATATTCTATCTTCACAGGCGTAGGAGAGAGATCCCGTGAGGGAAACGATCTCTGGAACGAAATGCAGGAATCAGGCGTTATCAGCAAGACTGCGCTTGTTTTTGGTCAGATGAACGAACCGCCCGGCTCTCGTATGCGTGTTGCGCAGACAGGTCTTACAATGGCGGAATACTTCCGTGACCGTGAGCACAAGGATGTTCTGCTGTTCATTGATAATATTTTCCGTTACGTTCAGGCTGGCTCGGAGGTATCCGCTTTGCTGGGACGTATGCCCTCCGCTGTAGGATATCAGCCTACCCTTGCAACGGAAGTCGGAGAGCTTCAGGAACGTATCACATCCACGAAAAACGGCTCTATCACGTCAGTTCAGGCGGTATATGTTCCGGCTGACGACCTCACCGATCCGGCACCGGCAGTTACATTTGCGCATCTTGACGCTACGACTGTTCTTTCCCGAAAAATCGTGGAACAGGGTATATATCCGGCTGTTGATCCGCTTGAATCAAACTCACGCATACTCGAACCGGAAATCGTCGGCGACGAGCACTATCAGGTCGCAAGACGCACTCAGGAGCTTCTCCAGAAATACAAGGAGCTTCAGGATATCATCGCTATCCTCGGTATGGAGGAACTCGATGAACAGGATAAGCTTGCCGTATACCGTGCAAGAAAAATACAGAAATTCCTGTCGCAGCCGTTCAACGTTGCAGAGAATTTCACCGGTCTGAAGGGAAAATACGTCCCTGTCAAGGAAACGATAAAGGGCTTCAGTGCAATCATCGAGGGCGATATGGATAAATATCCGGAGGCTGCTTTCCTCATGGCGGGAACTATCGACGATGTTATCCACAAGGCAAAGCAGATCGGGGATGAATAATCATGGCTAAGACGTTTCATCTTGAAATTATCGCCACAGACCGTGTTTTCTATCAGGGAGAATGCGAACATCTCGTTATCACCGCTATCGACGGACTTCTCGGAATCATGGCTGGTCATGAACCGCTTGTAACGGCGCTTCCTGACGGCGAACTGAAATACATGGTTGACGGGAAATGGCACTATGCCGCCATTTCAGAGGGATTCATACAGGTTATGCCGGATAACTCGGTTATTCTTGCTGATACCTGCGAGCTTCCGGAGGAAATCGACATAAAACGTGCCGAGGAAGACCGTCAGAGAGCACAGGAAAAGCTGCGGCAGAAGCAGAGCATTCAGGAATATTATCAGACTCAGGCGGCGCTGAACCGTGCTATGAACAGGCTGAAAATATCCCAGAAGCACTTTAAATGACCACATTGTAAATATGTGAATAATGGCAAAAATTACAATGCGTAATTGTGCAAATTCTTGAAATATTTGCATTTAATGGCTACAGGCTTGACTTTTTTATAAAAATATAGTACAATATTAACAATTGTCAAAGTGACAGATTAAAAAGGATCTCTCCCACCGCCTGAACGTCGGGCACGGGATGAAAAGATCCGGAATTTTTAGGAGGCATGACCGTGAAAAGGATTGGAAAACCTACTTTCTTCATTGTCGTTGCTTTGATCGCACTGTTCTCCGTCTCCGCTGTATTCGGTCTTGATTACAGATTCGGCGACAATACCAAGCCCCTTATCAAGGGCGTTGACGATGTCCGTCTCGGTATAGACATTCAGGGCGGCGTTGACGCTACCTTTGAGCCGTCTGACGGTTTCGACGCAAGCAAAAATGAGCTTGAGGCTGCTACAGTTGTTATCAAAACAAGACTTTCAACTCTCGGTATCACCGACAGCGAAGTTTACAGCGACACAAAAAGCGACAGAATTATTGTCCGTTTCCCTTGGGAAGCCGGAACAACTGACTTCGACCCCGACAAGGCAGTTCAGGAACTTGGCACTATGGCTGAACTCTCCTTCCGTATGGGTTCAGAGCAGACTACAGATGAAAATGGAAACGCTGCTTACACCGGCGAAGTTGTTCTTACTGGTTCTGATGTAGAATCAGCAGCTCCGAGAACAATTCAGTCCAACGAAACTGCTACAGGTCAGCAGATCGTTGTTTCTCTTGATCTCAAGGAGTCCGGTAAGGAAAAGTTCAGAACAGCTACACAGAACGCTATGAGTACTGGTGTTCCGATCGCTATCTGGATGGATGATACACAGATCTCCGCTCCTATGGTAAACGAAGTAATCACAGACGGAAGCGCTATGATTACAGGCGACTTTACATACGAAGAAGCTAAGAGCCTTGCTGATAAGATCAACGGCGGTGCTCTCCCCTTCAAAATGGAAATCACAAACAAGAGAACTATTACTCCTACAATGGGTTCAGGCTCACTTGAAGCTATCCTTCTTGCTGCAGCTATCTCATTTGCATTCATTGCAGTTTATATGATCTTCCTCTACAGACTCCCCGGCTGCGTGGCAGTTATCGCCCTCATCGGTCAGATCACAGGAAGTATCGCATTCGTAACAGGCTGGTTCGGATTCATGTCCGGCTCAACTCTCACAATCCCCGGTATCGCTGGTATCATCCTCGCTGTCGGCATGGGCGTTGACGCTAACATCATCACCAGCGAGCGTATCAAGGAAGAAATCAGAACAGGAAAGTCTCTTGACGCTTCTATCAAAATTGCTTACAAAAAGGCATTCTCCGCTATCCTTGACGGTAACGTAACTAACGTTCTTATCGCTATCATCCTTATGGGTGCATTCGGTGTTCCGTCAAGCTTCTTCTCAAAGATCCTCAACAAGACGATATTCGCTGCATTCGGCGCAACTGCTGAAGGCTTTGTATACTCCTTCGGATTTACTCTCCTTGCCGGTGTTATCCTCAACTTCGTAATGGGAGTTTTCGCAGCAAGACTTATGGTGACATCACTTTCAAAGTTCAACTGCTTCAAAAACAGAAAGCTTTACGGAGGTGACGAGAAATGACGAAGAAAACTAAAAAAGAAGTCGCAGCTATTATGCCGGCAAAGGTTTATAATTTCTGCGGAAAGAAGAAAATGATTCTCGGTATCGCTATTGCAGTTATCGTCGCATTTATCGTCGGACTTATCGTAAGAGGCGTAAATCTTTCAATTGATTTCAAGGGCGGATCTGAAATTTCCTACAGCTATACAGGCGATATCGAAGCTAACGATGTCAAGGACGCTGTAGATGATCTTATTGAATCAAACGTAAATGTTAAGCTTGGTAAGGCAATCGGTGACGACGACAAGAGCCAGATTATCATTGCTTATACATCCTCAGAAACTTTCGATGTTTCTACAGATTACAGCTATAATTTCAGCTACACAGGCGAAATTACTGCTGACGACATCAGCAAGGCAGGCGAAATTATCAAGGGAGTTGATGCAAATATCGAGCTCTCTGAGCCCGCTGAAGGTACAAATATCCTTACAGTTAACTTCACAAAGGAAAATTTCTCCGACACTGAGCTTGAAACTCTTACAGCAACACTTACAGAGAAATTCACTGGTAAGGAAATCACTTTCGTTGACTCTGTAAACAAGGTTCATCCCAATGCACTTACAGAGCGTCTTATGGAAAAGTTCCCTGAAAATAATATCGACAGTCCTAACGTAAATAACGTAAGCTCATCAACAGCTCGTGAGGCTCTTATCAAGTGTCTCGTTGCCGTTATTTTCGCAGCTATCGTTATCATTATCTACATCGCTATCAGATTCAGAAAGATCGGCGGTTGGTCAGCTGGTTTATGTTCAATTTTTGCACTTTGCCACGACCTCGTTGTAGCAATTGCTGTTTCTATCCTTTTCGGATTTGAGTTCGATAAGAATACAGTTGCTGTACTTCTTACAATTCTTGGTTACTCTATCAACAATACTATCGTTATCTACGACAGAATCAGAGAA
Source organism: Ruminococcus sp. (assembly GCA_017513795.1). GTDB lineage: Bacteria > Bacillota > Clostridia > Oscillospirales > Ruminococcaceae > Ruminococcus. The sequence continues at coordinate 26,181 of JAFXEJ010000120.1, read as the reverse complement.
AACCGTTCACTTTTCCCGAAGGCTACACTCAGCGAGAGAATCAACATCAGCTGTACACAGTCACTGACACGTTCTATCAGAACTTCGATTACAACTATCAGCACAATGCTGATTATCTCAGTTGTAGTATTCGTAACAGGATATCATTCACTCCTCAGCTTCTCTGTTCCGCTTATGTTCGGTCTTATCTCCGGTACATATTCCTCACTCTTCGTTGCACCTGTAACATGGTCATGGATGAAGAACAGAGCAAAGGCAAAGAAAGCTGCTGCAAAGGAAAAATAATCACGAATACATTAAGGGGCGAACTCATGGGTTCGCCCCTGTTTTTGTTTCTATAGGACGTCCGGCGGGCGTCCTTAATCCTTCTCACAATTTTGCAGAATCGGCATATAATAATGCATAAACGATTCTGGAGGTAGTCATGGTGGAGCATCTTGTGGCTTTGGCTGGAAACCCGAATGTGGGCAAATCAACGGTTTTCAATGAACTTACAGGAATGAAGCAGCATACAGGAAACTGGGCTGGAAAGACAGTTTCAACGGCGGAGGGACGCTTTGAGCACGACGGAATGAGCTTCATTCTTGCGGATATTCCCGGCGCATATTCTCTCCGTGCGAATTCAGCGGAAGAAGCTGCCGCAAGGGATTTTATATGCTTCGGCGGTGCAGAGGCTGTCGTTGTTGTGTGTGACGCTACCTGTCTTGAACGAAATCTCAACCTTGTGCTTCAGATAATCGAAGCCGCACCGAAAACGCTTGTCTGCGTGAATCTTCTTGACGAAGCGAAAAAGAAGGGAATCCGGCTTGATATCGGACTTCTGGAGGAGCTACTGGGTGTGCCTGTCGCCGGAGTTACAGCACGAAGCGGAAAAGGAATCGCAGAGATGTGCAGCCGTCTGTGTGCTCTTGTAAGCGGATCGCCGGAAAATTCTGCCGTACATACGCCGCTTCCGGACGAAATAGAAAAAGCCGCCGGAATTATCGCAGAAAAGCTTGATAATATCCGGAAGCTTTCAAAAAGAGCCGTTGCGCTTAGGATTCTTTCCGGTGATGAGGATTATCTCCGGAAAGCGGCAGAATATGAAGGTGCAGAAATTACCGCAGACAGCGAAATATCGCAGATAATTGAGGAACTCTCTCAGAAAGGCTGGACAAGTGACAGAATCTCTGACTGCATAATCACCGCCGATGTAGAGCGAAGCCGTGAGATTTCCCGACGTGTTTCGGTGAACACAAAAGGATCGCCGTACAGACGTGACAGGCGGCTTGACAGGATATTTCTCAGCCGCCGCTTTGGAATTCCCGTGATGCTTTTTCTGCTTGCGCTTGTGATGTGGATAACGGTTGCCGGAGCAAATTATCCGTCGGCGCTTCTTGGTGACGCTCTTTTTGCGCTCGGAGACAGGATGTCCGAGGGGATGATTTCCGCCGGAGCGCCCTCGTGGCTGGAGGGGGCGCTGATTCAGGGTATATATAAGGTTCTTGCGTGGGTTGTGTCGGTAATGCTTCCGCCAATGGCGATATTTTTCCCGATGTTCACGCTTCTGGAGGATTCCGGCTATTTACCGAGGGTTGCGTTCAATCTTGACCGGTGTTTCCGGTGCTCAGGAGCGTGCGGAAAACAGGCTGTAACCATGGCAATGGGCTTCGGCTGCAATGCCTGCGGAGTTACAGGGTGCCGGATAATCGACTCAAAACGTGAACGGCTCATAGCCATAATTACGAACAGCCTTGTGCCTTGCAACGGACGCTTTCCCACGATTATAGCTATTATCACGATGTTTTTCGTGACAGCTTCAGGTGCAGTCTCGTCTGTTTTGTCGGCGCTGATGCTTCTTGCAGTGATACTTCTCGGCGTTATGATGACCTTTTTCGTATCAAAGATAATGTCAGCGACCATTCTGCGTGGAATCCCCTCCTCGTTCACACTGGAGCTTCCGCCGTATCGCCGTCCGCAGATAGGAAAAGTTCTCATCCGCTCGGTTTTCGACAGAACGCTTTTCGTGCTTGCGAGGGCGTGTACAGCGGCGGCTCCGTGCGGACTGATAATCTGGATTCTTGCCAACGTTGAAGCCGGCGACAGCTCTCTGCTTGCCCATGCTTCGGAATTCCTCGAACCATTCGGAAGATTTATCGGACTGGACGGAGTAATACTTCTCGGCTTTATACTGGGATTTCCAGCGAATGAGATAGTCGTGCCGATAATTCTGATGACGTATCTTGCACAGGGAAGCCTTACCGAAATATCGGACACAGCGGAGCTTCACCGAATACTCACGTCAAACGGCTGGGACATAAAAACGGCAGTTTGCATGGTGATTTTCACGCTGTTTCATTTTCCGTGCGCCACGACGTGCATGACGATAAAAAAAGAAACCGGCAGCCTTAAATGGACTGCCGTGAGTATCATTGTTCCTTTTGCTTTGGGAGTAATTCTGTGTGCTGTCGTAAATATACTTCCGGTATAATTGCTATTCGGCGGCGAACCGGATTTTATCCGTGCGCCTGTTGTCACCGGAGCTGAATGTATTGTATGTCATTTCAGCGTGATCGCCGTACCATTTTATGGTGTAATTTCCTTTGTTTCTGCCGCCGTCGTCGGTAGTGAACTGATGAATTGCAACAGCTTTGTCGTTATCCATTATCTGATAGACCGTTCCTCCGCCGTGAAGCAGAAAAGACTTCTCCTCAATGACGATAGTATGCTGACCGTCAGAAAATTTATAGCATTCCGGCTCATAGTTATCATCCGACCATAGTCCGCATACCATAATATCGCTGAAAAACAGCATTACAGCGCAGACAGCGGCAATCAGTACTGCAAGCGGAATTTTTCCGCTGATATCTTCCTTGTGCTTTACTTTTGCGGCAATGCAGATGAAAATATAAACTACAGTCATGGCGGTAATTATAAACATCAATGCGGCGACAATGGTACTGAAAGTTTCATGCCACGAATCCGTGACAATTCTGCCGTTTTTGTAGAAATGCGAAATCTTCACCGGAATATCTCTGATAAAGAACGAAACTATCAGCAGAACAGCGGCTGAAATAAGCTGAAGCGCCGGAATTGTCCGGAGTGCACGTCTGATATGCTTACTCATAGCTTATACCTTTTGTATAGGATTATACTTATATTTTTATAGCCGCCTCCAGAGCGATTTCCATCATATCTCTGAAAGTCGTCTGACGTTCCTCAGCGGTAGTCGCAAGACCTCTGAGAGGGCAATCCGAAACAGTAAGGATGCACAGAGCATTTTTTCCGGCTCTTGCGGCGTTCATGTAGAGCGCAGCGGCTTCCATTTCGATGCCGAGAACGCCCATTTTCTGCCACTGGGCAAGACTGCTGCTGTCGTCGTAGAAAGTATCGCTGCTGAGGATATTTCCGGCATGGAAGGTACATCCCTTTTCTTCGGCGGCGCTTACTGCGGCGGAAATAAGCTTCCATGACGCAGTAGGAGCATAAGTTCCCGGCAGACGGTACTGAGCCGCATAGTTTGAGTTTGTGCTTGCGCTTACGCCGATGATAACATCACGGAGCTCAATATTATCAGCTATAGCGCCGGCTGTTCCGACACGGATGATATTTTCGACGCCATACTCGTTGAAAAGCTCCCACGAGTAGATGCCGATAGAGGGCATACCCATGCCGCTGCCCTGAACGGAAACAGGAACGCCCTTGTAGGTACCTGTGTAACCGAGCATTCCCCTGACTTCGTTGTAGCAGACGGGATTTTCGAGATAATTTTCGGCAATGAACTTAGCTCTCAGCGGATCTCCCGGCATGAGGACTGTTTTGGCGATATCGCCCATTTTTGCGCTGTTGTGTGCTGTCGGCATAATATGACCTCCTTATATTTCAGATATTTTCAGTTTATTTTTTGAGCAGATTAGCTTCGCCGGAATTGAGATTGATTATCTCGCCGTTTGAAAGCTCAACCATGAGATTTGCATTTCTGTCGATACCAACTGCCGTACCGCTGATGATTTTTCCGCCGGATTCAGCGGTAATGCGCTTGCCGGTAAGGAATTCACGCTGACGATATTCAGTGATATAGCTGCGGTCCTCGATTTTTCCGAGCCATGTATCAAGTTCGTTCAGAACGGCGGCGCAGAGAGCGTTTCTGTCGGGGATATTTCCTGTTTCATCCTCGATTGATGACGCACGGAGTTTAAGCTCCTCATCGAGATGCTCAGTAATAGAGCAGATGTTGATACCAATGCCGATAACGGCGTATTCAAGGGATTTTCCGCCGGAATTAACAGCAGATTCAGTAAGGATTCCACTGATTTTCTTTCCGTTGATATAGAGGTCGTTCACCCATTTTATCTGTACTTCGCAGCCGCAAAGTTCTTCAACAGCGATAGAAGCTGCAACTGCGGCGGCAGAGGTAATCATCGGTGCAAATTTTATATCAAATTCCGGACGGATGATAACGCTCATGTAAAGACCTTTTCCAGCCGGAGAAACAAATCTGCGGTCAAGTCTGCCCTTGCCGGATGTCTGTGAATCTGCAATTACTACGGTTCCGTGAGGAGCACCCTCAGCGGCGAGTTTTTTAGCTTCATTGTTTGTGGAATCAGTTTCGTCAAGGACGATAATTTTTCTGTCCTGATTATCTGCGGAAAGTCCGGAGAGGATAGCTTCTGCCGAAAGAGCGGCAATTTCTGTAGCTGCTGCTGACATTTTTTCTGAATTTTCATCATTAAGACTCATTGTAACACCTCCTGTTATTTATGATATTTACCTCCTTCGGCAATCTGGAATGAGCGGTATATCTGTTCCAGAAGCATAACTCTTGCCAGCTGATGCGGAAAGGTCATAGGCGACATGGAAAGGCGCAGACTGCCCATCTGTTTAATCTCGCTGTCGAGACCGAAGGAACTGCCAATGATAAACGTAATTGTACTGTGTCCGCTTACGGCCGCTTCGGACATTTTTGCCGAAAGCTGCGGACTGGAAAGCATTTTTCCCTCGATGCACATAGGGATAATGAAGCCCTTTGCGAACCGTTTTATCTGTTCGCCCTCTTTTTTAAGGGCGGAAAGAATTTCCTTTTCAGACGGCGAATCACCAAGACGGCACTCATCAAGCTCATGAAGCTCAAAAGTGCAGTAGCGTGAGAGCCGTTTTATATATTCTGCACAGGCATTTCTGAGATAATCCTCTTTCAGTTTGCCTATTACGATAAGATTTATTGTCATCAGAAAATCACCGTTCCTCCGCTGCTTTTTACGGGAGCCACACCCAGCAGATAATCCTTGAAGAATTTATACTGGGACAGGCTGTTTTTCACTGTATTTTCGGCTATATCGGGACGATTATTGTCCTGACTGAGATGTCCGAGGATAAAATGTGTGGTACCTCTTTCGATAAGCCTTCCTACCTGAACGGCGCAGTCGTTGTTGGAAAGATGACCGTTCTGCGAGAGTATGCGTTCCTTGAGATAGAGCGGATAAGGTCCGGTACGGAGCATATTTTCGTCGTAATTTGCTTCTATGAGGACAAGACGGCAGCCGGTAAGTGCCTGATCGACCTCCGGAGTAACGTGACCGAGATCTGTACATACAGCGCAGTATTTGTCGTCTGAGGTATGTATCCTGTAGCCGCAGCTCTGAATTGTATCATGCGGCGTATTGAAGCAGGAAAGTTCCGAGCCTCCGCAGGCGATAGTGATGCCGTTCATGTCGATGATATTGGAAGCGGGAGCGATCTTTCCGGCTTCGTACAGTCTCTGGAGAGTGCGTTTCTGACCGTATACAGGCATTCCCGTCTTTTTGGTCAGCATAGCAAGACCGGCTGTATGATCGCTGTGTTCGTGGGTGATGAATACGGCACGAATCGCAGAAAGCGGAATATTATTGAGTGCGAGAACCTCTGAAAGCTGCCGGAAGCTCACGCCGCAGTCAATGAGAACGCCTTCTTTTTCTGTTCCGATGAACGTAGAATTTCCTTTGCTGGAGCTGAACAGGGGATAAATTCGTGCCATGCTGTTAAAAATCTCTCTTTCGTTAAATGACTATGATATATCAGAAGTCTGCAATTTCTAATTTAATTACCCTTTTTTGTCAGAACTGTGCCCTGACGTGTTTCCTTGACCTCGTAGCCGAGAGCCTCGATTTTTCCACGGATCTCGTCTGCAAGAGCGAAATTCTTTTCCTTGCAGGCAGCCTTTCTTTCTTCAACAAGAGCCATGATTTCTTCGGGGATATCGTCTGTGTTGTCCTCAGATTCTGCTGCCTTTGCGGCATTTTCGATAAGGTCAAGACCGAGAACCTTGTCGAATTCCTTTATAAGCGCAAGCTTTACAGCGGCATTTGCGCCGGATTTGAGGACGTCATAAAGAGCGGTAATCGCAAGTGATGTATTGAGATCGTTGTCAAGAGCGTCAGTGAAAAGCTTCATCAGGCGGTCGTATTCAGCCTTGTCGATATCACCGCCCTGTTCCTTTGTAAGCGGAGCTATCTTTGCGATGAGCTTGTTGTATGAAACAACGGCATTGTCGAGGTTTTCCCATGAGAAAACGAGTGACTTTCTGTAGTGAGAAAGCAGACAGAAGAAACGGTAAACTACCGGCAGATAGCCCTTTTCTTCGAGGAGCGAAACTGTCAGGAACTCTCCGCTTGACTTACTCATCTTGCCGCTGTTTGTATTGAGGTGATGAACGTGGAACCAGTAATTGCACCATTCATGGCCGAGATAAGCCTCGCTCTGTGCGATTTCGTTTGTGTGATGCGGGAAAGCGTTGTCGATTCCGCCGCAGTGAAGATCGAGATATTCGCCGAGATTCTTCATGCTTATGCAGGAGCACTCAATGTGCCAGCCGGGATATCCGACGCCCCACGGAGAATCCCATTTAAGTTCCTGATCGTCGAACTTGGAGCGTGTGAACCAGAGAACGAAGTCAGCCTTATTGCGCTTGTATTCGTCGTTTTCAACGCCTTCACGGACGCCTACTGCGAGATCTTCCTCTTTGAAGTCATTGAAAACGTAGTATTTTTCGAGCTTGGAAGTATCGAAGTAGATATTTCCGCCAGCCTGATAAGCGTAGCCTTTTTCGAGGAGGGAGGAAATCACCTTGATAAATTCGTCGATATAGCTTGTAGCCGGAACAACAACATCCGGAGTTTTTATGTTAAGCTTTTTGCAGTCAGCGAAGAAAGCATTTGTGTAGAACTCAGCGATTTCCATGACAGTTTTGTGCTCACGCTTTGCGCCCTTGAGCATTTTGTCGTCGCCGGTATCGCCGTCGGAGGTAAGATGTCCGACATCGGTGATATTCATTACACGCTTTACGTCAAGACCTGTGAAGCGGAGATATTTTTCGAGGATATCCTCCATGATATAGCTTCTGAGGTTTCCGATGTGAGCGAAGTGGTAAACTGTAGGGCCGCAGGTGTACATACTCACCTTGCCCTCAAAGCGTGGGATGAAATCTTCCTTTTTATGTGAAAGTGAATTATAAAGCTGCATATTTATCTGTCCTTTCTGGAGTGTCAGTTTTTGTCTATATCATCAATTCGTTTTTTCATGCGGTCAAGCTCTGCACGCATGCGGCAGAGTTCCTGTGAAACGGGATCGGGAATGTGGATCTGGTCGATATCCTGAGTAACGGTATGCCCCTTGATTCTTGCGCCGTTTTTCTTTACTACTCTTGCCGGAACTCCGACAGCAGTACAGTTATCGGGAATCTCATTGAGAACAACGGCATTTGCGGCGATTTTAACGTTGTTTCCGACCTTGAACGGGCCGAGAACCTTAGCTCCGGCGCCGACAAGAACGTTATTGCCGAGAGTAGGGTGACGCTTGCCCTTATCCTTACCGGTACCGCCGAGAGTTGCTCCCTGATAGATGAGACAGTTGTCGCCGATAATGGTAGTTTCACCGATAACCACGCCCATTCCGTGATCTATGAAAAGTCCCTTGCCTATCTGAGCGCCGGGATGAATTTCAATGCCGGTACGTCTGCGGGCATTTTGTGAAATTATGCGAGCTGTGGTGAACATTCCGTGCTTGTAGAACCAGTGAGCAATGCGGTAGCTTCTGATAGCGACAAGGCTTGGATAAGTCATAAGGATTTCGAAAGCATTTCTTGCCGCCGGATCTCTTTCTTTTATGAGCCGGATATCACGGCGTATATTTTTAAAAAGCATATATTGAATAATACTCCTCATATCAGAATAAAACGCACATAATGCGTCACTTATATTATATACAATTTAATGAATTATGTCAAGAAAAATAAAAAGCTCCGACTTCCCGCAATGATTTTTAATTCGGAATTCTGAATGCGTAATTCGTAATTATGGTGTCGGCATTCGCCGACGGATTGAAAAAATTCCGGAAACAATTGTATGGACGTCCATTGGGTGTCCGCAGAGAAAACAATTCATGAAATTTACACGGGCGCACCCATGTGTGCGCCCCTGCTGATTGTAAATAAAAAATGAAATTTTGCCTGTAATACTTGAAAAAAATGCTATTATAATGTATAATAGAAGTATATATTTTGTTCGGGAGATGAAAATATGAAAAACAAAAAAATTGCTGCTTCGGCTGGATGTATTCTTGCCTGTACAGCACTGACTGTAGGCAGCGTTTCCTCTGCGCAGAGAACTACAGATGACCTTGTTCATCTCAGAAATGCTCTGCTCCGTGAGGGCGAAATGACAAAGGATGACGATATCGACGGCGACGGCGTGGTTGATGTCTTCGACATGGTACAGCTCCGACAGCAGCTTGCGCAGACCGGCGAGCAGAATTTAGGCGATTTTGCGGCGGTTGCAAAGAATGTCAAGCTTGTGGGACGTACCCTCAGAGACGGCGATATCACATGGCTCGTACAGAGCGGCTCGGCAGTGAAATTCACTGTTTCGGCAAGCGAAGCGACAGTTACTCTTGCCGGAGACAACTCCATAAGCAACGGTGCAGACCACCGTTCACGCTATGCGATTCTCGTTGACGGCGAAGTTATCGAGGACGACGTTATGAGCGAGGAAACAAAGGATATTACCATTTTCAGCGGAAATACGATGAAAACAGCTGAAATCACTGTTATCCACCTTTCAGAGGCAAATAATGGCGCAATCGGCGTAAAGAATATCAATGTGAAATCCTCAGCGGCAAAGCCTGTTGTGCCTGTTCCGGAAAAGGAAATAAAAATAGAGTTTATAGGCGACTCTATCACCTGTGCATACGGCGTTGAGGGACTTTCCTCGGGAGAATCCTTCAAGACAACGACTGAGAACTTCATGAAATCATATGCATACCTTACCGCAGAGCTTCTTGATGCGGATTACAGTGCTGTTTCGTACAGCGGTCACGGAATAATTTCCGGCTATACATCGGGCGAAAAGAATACTGACCAGCTTGTTCCTGACTTCTATGAGAACGTCGGAAAGTGGCAGTATGCAAAGCCGTGGGATTTCGCCTCTGTTGAAAACGACGTTGTTGTGATTAATCTCGGCACAAACGATAACAGCTACCTCCAGAACAAGCCGGAGGGCGGCGATGCTGAATTTATCGCCGGATATGTTGATTTTCTCGGCATGGTGCGCAAGTGCAACCCCGATGCTCATATCATCTGTACAATGGGAACTATGGGCGGAAATGACGTTGTTTACCCTCTTATCGAGGAAGCTGTGAAGCAGTTCGGCGATAAAAAGGTGACTTGCTATGAGTCAGTTACGCAGAATATCCAGATGGACGGCGTAGGCTCTGACTGGCACCCGTCAGCTGTAACTCAGCAGAACAGTGCGTATGTGCTTGCAGACAAGATATGTCAGGCTCTCGGAATCGAGTCCTCGCAGATAGGTCTTGACGTTGCCGTTGATTCTGAGTACAAGCTTGTTACTGATCCTGATCTCGGCGGAAACTGCTATGCATACCTCAACGATTACGATAAATCGTTCTGGCTGACAAATTACGCAGGTGGAAGTGCTCCGGAGGCTCTTGAAGCTGTTATTGCTCCTGTCGGACTCAAAAAAGACGGCGTATATCAGCTTAAATTCGACTGGACAGCCGGTGCGGAATCCGAAGTTCCTCTTATTGTGAGAAGCGGCGGAAAGGTTATCTATGAAGATACAATAAGCTGCGGCGCAGAGACTATCCACTATGAGAAGGAATTTACCTGTCCCGAGGCTTGTGATGCTGAGGTCGTATTCCAGATAGGCGGCTATGACAGCGGAAGATTCACAATACAGAACTTCAAGCTTGTCAAGACAAAATGAGCGCTGCTTAATGCGGACAAATGGGCATCCGCAGCGTGTCGGTAAACATGATTTTTTGCGGGCGAACATAGTTCGCCCCTACATTTATAATGCGTAAAATAGCCATCTGTAGGGGACGGCGTCTTCGACGTCCCACAAAACAGAGGTTTTTGGAAAGTCTGGGGACGCCCATTGGGCGTCCGTATGTTTATGGAGGAAAAATTATGGCTGATGTTGTACTTATCTGCGGCAGAATATGCAGCGGAAAATCGTTCTATGCGAAAAATCTTGCGGAGAAAATGAGCGCAGTAACGCTCTCATGCGATGAAGTTTCCGCCGATATCTTCCACCACAGCGAGGGCGAGAATTTCGACACGATAGCCGCCGATATCAAGAGGTATCTCCATAAAATAGCCGCAAGAATCGTGAAAGCCGGAGGAAAAGTTGTCCTTGACTGGGGATTCTGGACAAAAAGTGAGCGCCGTGAGGTCTCGGAGTATTACGCCGGTCTTGGAATTTCCTTTGAATGGCACTATATAAGCATACCGGCTGACGAGTGGCAGAGAAATATCGAACTCCGGAATGCCTCGGTTCTTGCCGGAGAAACAACGGATTTCTATGTAGATGACGGTCTTATGCAGAAGCTTCTTGACCGGTTTGAGGACCCTGAGCGTGACGAGATTGATGTATGGCATGAGTTTAAAAGGTTATAATATTTTATTTATTCATCATAAATTCATTATGTAAAAATTCGACTGTTCAATTATTGCGCAAAATAACCAAAAATTGCGATAAAAATTGTACGTTCAAAATCGGTAATATTAGACAGAATCTATTGACAAAATTTGTAGGTTCTGCTAAAATTAAAGCATGAGATTAGTCACGGATCTCCTGCACTGGATCACGGACTGAGAAAATGTGAAAAATTACAAAACAAAATATGCTAACTACAAAAATGGAGGGAAAAACAATGTTTGACACATCTAAGGGCTTCAAGCGCATTGTCAGCATTTCTGCTGCTGCACTCTGTATGCTCACATCAATCAGAATTGCTCCCATGACTGCTCCGGAGGCAGACGCTGCTGACGATATCATGACAGCATGGGAAATCACTGAGAACATGCAGCTCGGCTGGAACCTCGGTAACAGCTTCGACGCTTACGTTTCCACAAAGGCAGACGGCGTTCTCGATCACAGCGGTCTTGAGGCAGAGACTTGCTGGGGTAACCCTAAGACTACTCAGGAACTCATCGACGCTGTAAAGGCTAAGGGCTTCAACACAATCCGTGTACCTGTAACCTGGTTCCAGCACGTTGATAAGGAAAACGGCTTCAAGATCGACGAAGAATGGCTTGCTCGTGTTAAGGAAGTAGTTGACATGTGCTACAACAGCGGTCTTTACGTTATCCTTAACATGCACCACGAAGAAGGCTGGCAGAACAGCCCTACTCTCGGTGAGGATTATGACAGACTCAAGCCTTTCGTTGGCGGCGTATGGACTCAGCTTGCTGAGACTTTCGCAGACTACGACCAGCGTCTTATTTTCGAGTCCATGAACGAGCCCAGAGCTACAGGAACAAGCCACGAATGGTGGGGACCTACTCAGGCTGAGTGTGATACTATCAACAAGCTCAACGCTGACGTTGTTGATATCATCAGAAACAGTGACTCACCCTACGCTGAGACACGTCTTATCATGCTCCCCAGCTACTGCGCATCAAGCGATACAACTATGATGTCCAAGAACGTTATCCCTGAGGGCGATGACTACCTTGCAGCATCAGTTCACGCATATTCACCCTATGCATTCACAATGGATCCCTCAGTTAAGGATCACAGCACATTTACTTCCGGCTACGAGAACGAGCTCAGAACTATTCTCGACGGCGTAAGAAAGACATTCCTTGACAAGGATATCCCTGTTGTTATCGGCGAATTCAGTGCTTCAAACTACGACAACACTGAGGCAAGATGCAACTGGGCTACAACATACCTTGAAGTTACAAAGGCATATGGTATCCCCTGTGTTCTCTGGGACAACAACGTTGCTTCAAACAACGGCGGCGAGTCTCACGGATACCTCAACAGAAGCTCACTCACATGGAACGAAGGTTCAGTAGACGTTGTTGACACAATGCTCAAGGTTCTTGCTGACGATTCTATCAAGTGGGGTTCAGAGAGAAAGTCTCCCGTTATCGAGCATGAAGACATCTCAACTGGTGTTCAGCTCATCGAAAAGGAACTCACTATCGACGCAGCTCTTTCTCCCGACGGAAACTGCACACCTGGTCTCAACGCTACATGGGCAATGCTTGAAGGCGGCGACGTTGCTATCAAGTACACAGGCGATCAGCCCGTTATCGCTGTAGTTGATGATTCATGGAATAACTGGACAGAAATCAAGCCTTATGACGATAAGGACGGAATCGCTTACTACTCAGCAGAGCACATTGCAGCTGCATGGTCTGGCGAGCCCTCTGAGATCGCTCACCTCTTTGCAAGAACAAACGGCGTGACAACAATCGGCGCTATGGCTATCATCGGCGGTGCTGAGGTTGACGAGCCGCCTGTTGACAACACAAAGAAGTATAATCTTGACCTTTCTAACAGAGCAGACGATATCGAGCAGAAACTCGTTGTTAAGTTCGAAGGTAAGGCTGGTTCAGTTATCAATGGCTGTATAGGCTACATGGGCGCAGAATGGACAAATATTGAATACGAAGGCGTTATCGGTGAAGACGGTACATTCATCGTTGAAGTTCCTATGAATAAACTTCCCAACGTTGCATCTGCACAGGCACAGATCTGGTGGTGCGACGACGAAAACGGCGAAATGACAAGCTATGAGATCGTTGATGTTGTTGCAACTCCTGGTCCTGCACCTGAGGTAAACTATGGTGACGCTAACTGTGACGGAAATGTTACACTCGCAGACGCTGTACTTATCATGCAGTATCTCGGAAATCCTGACGCTTACGGCGTTGGCGGTACAGACGCAAACGCAATGACAGCACAGGGCGAAGCAAACAGCGATTGCTGTGACAATGGCGACGGCGTTACAAACAAGGATGCTCTTGCAATTCAGAGCTATCTCCTCAAGCTTGTAGCTGCACTTCCTACAGTATCTGAATAATCAGACATAATACAGCGGCAGACTGAAAGGTCTGCCGTTTTTTTGTACAGAAGTGTCCACCACCGGTGTACAAGCGTATTCACCAAAAATACACAGAATAAATACTCTATTTTCTACTTTCTATCAATTGATTTTCGGGGAAAAATCGAATATAATTAATGTTGTGATATTTTTGTCAATAAATCTGATATAAAAGGAATGAGTATAATGGCTAATAAGGTTGTAAAGTTCGGCGGAAGCAGTCTTGCCGATGCAAATCAGTTCAGAAAGGTCGCTGCAATCATCAAGAGCGACGATAAGAGAAAGTATGTAGTTCCCTCTGCACCGGGAAAAAGATTTTCCGATGATATAAAAATTACCGATATGCTCTATAAATGCTGTGAGCTTGCCGGCAGCGGAATTGACTTCTCCGAGCCGTTTGAGACTATAAAAGAACGCTATAAAGGAATTATTTCCGAACTTGGAATTGATATGTCACTTGACGAGGACTTCGACCTTATTGCTCAGGAGCTGAAAAATCGTCCGGCAAGAGATTTCGCTGCAAGCCGTGGTGAATACCTCAACGGTAAGGTTCTTGCAAACTTCCTCGGCTTCAATTTCGTTGACGCTGCTGATGTTATCATTTTCGATACAAAGGGAGTTCTTCTCCTCGACGAGACTGTAAAGGCAGTCCGTGAAAAGCTCAACGGCCTTGACAACGCTGTAATTCCCGGATTCTACGGCAGAACTACAGAGGGCGTGATAAAGACATTTTCAAGAGGCGGCTCTGACGTTACAGGTTCAATCATCGCAAATGCTGTAAAGGCTGATATCTACGAGAACTGGACTGACGTTTCCGGATTCCTTATCGCTGATCCGAGAATCGTTGAAAATCCTGATGTTATCGAGGTAATCACATACAGAGAGCTTCGTGAGCTTGCATATATGGGGGCTTCCGTTCTTCACGAGGATGCAATTTTCCCCGTAAGATCGGCTGGAATCCCGATCAATATCAGAAATACAAACCGTCCTGAGGATCCCGGAACGATGATCGTTTCTGACGATTATGACTTCAGCGGCGAAAGTCTCAGATATACTATCACCGGAATTGCCGGCAAAAAGGGCTTCAGCACAATCAACATCGAAAAGGCAATGATGAACAACGAGACAGGCTTCGGAATGAAGATTCTCAAGGCGCTCTATGATAACGGACTTTCATTTGAGCACATGCCTTCCGGTATTGATACAATGAGTATTACTCTTAGTACAGAAGCACTTGCGCCTGTTCGTGACAAGGTTATTGCAGATATCCGCAAGGCTGTAAATCCCGACCATATCGAAATTGAGGACGGAATTTCAATTCTTGCTGTTGTAGGCAGAAGAATGAAGAACACAAGAGGCACAGTTGCCCGAATTTTCGCAGCTCTTGCACATGCAAGAATCAATGTAAAGCTGATAGATCAGGGTTCAAGCGAGCTGAATGTTATTGTTGGCGTAAATGAGCATGAGCTTCCGGAAGCTATCAGAAAAATATACGATATGTTTATTAAATCAGAACAGTAAGAGAAAGGCAGCCGTAAATGGCTGCCTTTTGTGTTGCCTGTACCGAACATTTCAAATGACCGATTGTAGGGGACGGCGTCTCGACGTCCCGCAAAATCAATGAAATACACGGGCGGATGCAGGCATCCGCCCCTACATATATATCATCTGATTCAATCAACCATACGTTTCACTGAGATAAATCGAAGCACGATTCTGAATCATTGCCGCTGTATCTTCGGCAGATTTATCGCTGTTGAAATACTCATTAAGCTCCTCACGGACGATTTTTTCAAGCTCCTGATCATACCGCCTGAAATTCTTCACACAGCTGCGGATATACTCCATTGCCCTGTCACGCTCCTTCTCCGTGAAGGCGTTGTACAGAATAGACTTGCCGTTTTCGGCATCGTAATACCATTTTCCCTGCGGAATTTTGGTTTCATAGTCGTCGCCTTCGTAGTGATAAACGTTCATGCACTCGTCGAATCTTTCAACAAATTTATCCTCCAGTGTGGGGAATCCCTGATGCTGATATGAATCATACAGCTCGTCAGCAAATGCCGATTTGATGAAATCCCACGCAATATCGGGATATTCTGATGTTTTCATGATGGAAAAGCGCATATCCGGATCGTTGATATATCCGCCGCTTCCGTCAAGAGTGGGATATCCCACAAACGTGACTTCCTCATCAAAACGTGCATGAAGCTTTTCGACAATATCGACAGGATGCATGAATCCCTCGCCGAGAAGTGTTTTGTTCTTACGGTAGCAAAGAGTGTTGGTTTCCCAGAAAATCATTGACTGACCGCTGAATAGATCATCCCATTCCTGTTGAGTCAGACCGATGTGATTATCCTTGATAAACCGCATCATTTTGGTGAATTCCGGCGATTCAAAGTCACAGGTACCGTCGTTGTAGTCCACAAATTCCTGAATATTTATGAGGAAGAAAAGCGAATCCGTCATAGTTCCGTCGAGATTATTTTTCAGCTCCATACCCTCCGGCATAGCTTCGTAGGCGGCAATGAACTCGTCATAATTCCAGTTTTCCTTTTCGCCTACAAAACGAGTTTTACCGATAAGCGTATTTGCCCAGAAAGTCGGGAAAATCATCGGAACAGTTCCGTCAACGGTCATAGCGTCAAGGTAGCCGGGAATGAAATCATCAGCGTTGAGGTCGGGATCGTCTTTGAGATACTCCATGAGATCGACATAGTAAACAGCCGGATCAAGTCCCTCGACGGGGTCAACGATGATATCCGGCGCATCTCCGGTGATGATATCCATTTTCATGTTGGACATCATCTGGTCGTAGGAAGTATTTTCATCAGCGATATACTGCTGAACCTCGATTCTGTAGTCGCTGTCGGGGTGTGCCTTGTTGTAATCGTTCGCAAGCTTGACGTACTGATCGGCTCTGCCCGAATAAACGGCAAGAGATACGATTTTTTTCGATTTCAGGTTGGAGATATCCTCCTCTGTCAGCAGATAAAGCGCAGAACCTTTGGTAACTGTCGCAAATTTGTTGTCGCCGGTCATGACAAGTCCGGAAATCTCGATCGGGTGGAAATCAAATGCGGCAAGATCGGAAAGCTTAGTCCAGCCTCCCTCACGGAAAACGTAAAGCCCGTCCATGAATATGCCAGCAAATTCGCAGTCGCCGAAGCCTGTGCAGATCGTCATTGCCGAAGAAGCCGGACCGGTGCAGTCACGCTGATTTATAAGCTCTTTGCCGTCAGAATCTGCCATACACAGGGAATTATCGGCTTTAAGGAAAATAACCGTCACGCCGCCGTCGGAATTTCCGGAAACTCCCATAACAGACATCCCTTTGAGGTCAGGCTCGCCGAGATAACTTCCGTCACCGGCGATAAAGTGAAGTGCGTTTCCGGAATCGCTCACCGCAAAGCCGTCACCGTTTCTGTAGAGCCTTCCGTACACGAAACCGTCCTCGAATGGGGTAAGAATTTCGCCGCAGTCAAGGAGCTTTTCTTCTGTACCGTCAGCGCCGATAACGTGAATGAAAGTCTTTCCGTCCATATAGGTGAGGATACCTTTTTTGCCGAATCCAAGCCATGCGGCATGAACGACAGTTTCGTTTTCCGCCGGATTGAACTTGAAATCAGTGCGGTCAGAGAATTCTCCTGTTGTGGTGTAGCCATGCCAGCTGTTGTTATCAGTTTGCCCGAAAATAAGGATATCGCCCGATTTCGGGTCGCTTGTGAGGGCGCAGATATTTGAGAAATCCTTTCCCATTTCGATATCAGCCGCATTGTATGACATATAGGAAACGGAATTGTTTTTTGCTTCTTCCGTATCGGAGGAGGATTTTTTCTTCCCACATGAAGCCGCTCCCAAGCAGAGAGCAAGAGCAGTTGTAAGAGCGATTATTTTTTTCATAATGATTCTCCTTTTATAATTCGTAATTTGTAATGCGTAATGCGTAATTGATGTGTCGGCATTCGCCGACGAATTGAAAATGACCGATTGTATGGGACGGCGTCTCGACGTCCCGCAAAATCAATGAAACACACGGGCGGATGTAGGCATCCGCTCCTACATATATATCATCGGATTCAATCAACCATACGTCTCACTGAGATAAATCGAAATACGGTTCTGAATCATTGCCGCCGTATCTTCGGCAGATTTGCTGCTGTTAAAGAATTCTGTGATTTCATCATATATAATGTATTCTGTCATTTCATCCGTGCGGACAAAATTTCCGGCGGCAGTGTAAACAAATTCCTTGTACTGCTGAAGCTCCTCCTCCGTGAGAGGTTCAAGGATTTCGTATTCCGTTAATTCAGCATTGGTATAGCGTACAGCCGTTACCCAGCCGTCATCGGGAAGCTTTGCGAGATTTTCATTTCCAGCCTTATTTTCGAGACAGTGATCGGCAGTTTTGTCGAAGTGCTCCTGATAAATCGGAAAAGACAGCCTGTGCTTCTGATATCCTGTTTCTGAGAAGTAGAATTTTATGAAATCCCATGCACCGTCGGGATTTTCAGCATTTTTCGGAATTGAAAGGCTTGTACTGTAATTACTCGGAATTGTAAATGTACCGTTTCCGCTGAGAGAAGGTCTGCCGGTAAAGGTTACATCGTCGCAGAAGTAGCTTGACTGCACCCAGATATCCTGAAAATAGGTGATATTTGTTCCGGCGATAAGCTTTTTGTTCTCCGCAAGAGCCATAGGATCGTAATTATTCATTGCATTGAGACTGGGATCGTAGTTGACAAGCTCGTCGTATGTCATGCCGAGCTTATTGTCACGGACGAAGTCAAGCATGGCGGCGAACTGCGGCGAATCAAAGTTGCATTCCGCCTTTTCGTAGTCGATGAAGTCGTAGATATTCACAAAACTGAGGAAATTTTCCTCCATGCTTCTGGCTTCAGGATTTCCGATAATGCTCATTCCGTCCGGCATAGCTTCGTAAGCGGCAATGAATTCATCATAGCTCCAGTTTTCCTTCACAAACGGGAATTTTGATTTCGCCATCATGGTGCGGATTTCAAGATGCGGCACGATATACGGCAGTTTTCCGTCCACTGACATAGAGTCAAGGATGTTGGGGATGAAATCCTCCTGAGAGATGTCGGGGTCATTTTCCATGAAGTCAAAGAGATTCATGTAATAGCCGTTGAAGTCGATACCGTCAATGGGATAAGTTATAACATCGGGAGCATTGCCGCTTATAATGTCGGATTTCAGCAATTCTGCGGCATTTTTTCCTGTTTCCGGCTGATAGTCGTAGGTAACAAGCTCCATGCGGTAATCGCCGTCCTTGTGAGTTTCGTTGTACTCAAAAACCATATCCGGAACATTTCCGCTGTTGGGGATTGCCGCTATCTTTATGACTTTTTTCGATTTAAGGGCAGAAATATCACGCTCCGAGAGCAGATAAAGCTCTGTTCCGCTGTCCGTCCAGATAAGCACAGCAAATTCATTTTCTGCTGTCATTACGATATCGAGAATATTCAAGGCGTCAAATGGGGTATCAGAGAAATCCGAGAGCATTACCCATTCACTGCCCTCAAGACCATACAGACCGTTTGTAAATACTGCTATATAGGAGTATTTGCCCATTCCACGGCACATTGCAAGAGCAGATGAGCTGAGCTTTCCGCAGTCAGTGGTACTGCCGTCGTTCACGGAGGAAATTCTGCCCTCGCCGTTAGAATCACGGAGAAGCATCACTGTATTGCCCTCGCCGTCAGCCGAGACAGCGAAGATATCTGCGCCGTCAGTGGTGATTTCCTCAGAAATTCCATTTTCGCTGATGAGGTATGCCGGGTCACTGCCGTACCGGATAACGAATCCGTCAGTACAGGGGGAGATATTCCCCGAATAATTGACGGAATCCCCGATATCAAGGGGAATATCCGTCTGAATAGATTTTTCTTCTGTACCGTCAGCACCGATAACGTGAATGGCGGCGGAATTGTTCAGACTTGTGAGGAGAGCAGTTTTTCCGAAGCCCATTGAAGCCGCTCCGAGAATCATTTCGTTTTCTGCTGGAGTGAAGCTGAATTGTTCGTGGTCGGAGAAGTCAGCATCCGTGATGAAGCCTCCCCATGTGCCGGAGGTAAGCTGTCCGAAAATAAGAATCTGTCCGGATTTTTGACTGATATCAAGCGAAAGTATGCGTGAAAAGTTGTCAGTCATTTCTATGTATGCCGGATTATAGCTGAAAACGGGCGAAACTGCGGCAGGAATTTCTTTTTTGCCGCCGGATTTCTTCCCACAGGAAGCCGCTCCCAAGCAGAGAGCAAGAGCAGTTGTAAGAGCGATTAATTTTTTCATAATGATTCTCCTTTTATAATTCGTAATTCGTAATGCGTAATGCGTAATTGATGTGTCGGCATTCGCCGACGAATTGAAAATGATGTATCGGATGAAAATGACCGATTGTAGGGGACGGTATCCCATAAAACTCCCCTGTTGATTATATAAATAAGTGATTTCTGAGCGTCAAAAAGACGATGATTTTCTGAGGTTTGGAGAATGTTACAAAATATATACTATTAAATTGTATATAATAACGGCGCACAGAAGGCGAGAAAATTCACAATACCCCTTGCAAAAGATGTAAAAGTATAGTATAATATAATGGAATAAAATCGGGGAGTATGGCTTCTGTCACTCTCCGGAATAAAAAGGAGGAACAAAATGGCTAATTCAAAAGCCTCCCGTAAAGCAAACACGAACAGTACGGGAGCAAAATCCAGGTCGTCTGCCGGTGTAAAAGCAATTGCACGCAGACAAGTGTCCTACGGTAAAAAGCCAGCCCGCACGGCAGCTGATGTAATAGCCGAAGCGAGAGGGCAGAAGTCGAATCTCTGGTTCTGCATACCGGCGTTCATCATTCCGTTTTTGCTGACACTGATATCATATATATTCTTTGACGTTTACCCGTTTGGTGAACGCTCCGTCCTGACTCTCGACCTCAACGGTCAGTATATCTACTACTTTGAGTCGCTCCGTGATTCATTCTGGGGAGACGGCAGTGCGTTCTACAGCTGGAGCAGAAACCTCTCCGGCGGATTTATGGGTGTTATCGGATACTACCTTGCGAGTCCGTTCACGCTGATAGTCATGCTGCTTCCAAGAAGCATGATAATCGAGAGCGTAATGATAATGCAGATGTGCAAGGTGGGTGCAGCCGGAGCTGCATTCTGTGTATATGCACAGCGCTCCAAGAAGCTTGCACCGCTCCAGTCGGTGGTATTCTCCACTATGTATGCAATGATGAGCTACGTTGTCATTCAGCTTATCGACCCCATGTGGATCGACGGACCTATCTTCCTGCCGCTGATAATTCTCGGTGTGGAGTATCTCGTTGATGACGGCAGAAAGCTCAACTATATAATTCCCCTTGCCATAATGTTTGTGGCAAACTTCTATATCGGATTCATGGTAGCTATCTTTGTTGCCCTGTATTTCGGATATTATATGTTCTTCGGAACAGACAGAAAGTTCAAAAATGTCACAGAATATGTCCGTACATTCGGCGTAATGGCACTTGCAACGCTTGTGGTGCTTATGCTGAGTGCGTTCATGATACTTCCTGTTTATAATGCGCTTGCACTCGGTAAGTTCGACTTCTCCGAGCCTGACTACAGCTTCAAGACAATGTTCAAGCCGCTGGAGCTTGTACCGTGTCTGCTTCCCAACCAGTACTACTCCGTAAACGTAGACGAGGGAACTCTCTATTATGGACGTCCTGAGATATACTGCGGCGTTCTCACATTTGTACTTATGCCGCTCTACTTCATGAACAAGAAGATAAAGACTAACAAGAAGATAGGAAGCGGACTCTTCCTTATCATCATGTTCCTGTGTATGTATATCAAGCCCCTCAATATGATGTGGCACGGCGGACAGGATCCTAACTGGCTGCCCTACAGATATTCATTCCTCGTATCATTCCTTCTTGTGGCAATGGCTGCGGAGGTATTCGCAAACCTTGACGGCTACAAGCTGTCACTGGTGGAAACAGGAGCGACATTCGGCATAATAACTGTCCTTGTACTTCTCTTTGAAGCTATCAGAGACAATATCAAATATGCCAAGGAGTTTATCACCGATCCCGTAACCGGACAAGAAATCCGTAACGAGAAATACCGTGGTTACGACTATATTCAGGAAATGCCCGGCAAATACACCATGAAGCATGATCCGCACGGAACATGGGAGGAGCTTTTCCTCGGAACTATCCTTTTCGGACTTATCCTCGTGGTAGTTTACGTTGCATTTGTTCATGGATACAGCCGCCTGAAGTCAAGAAAGAGCAAGAATGTTCTTACTCTCGCTGTAGCTGCTGTAGTTCTCTTTGAGACAGGCTATAACTGCTATGACTCATTCAGAAAGATTTTCCTTGAAGTAGGAAACTCTGACAAGAGCACATATACTGAAATTCTTGAAGCACCTAAGCTTGTAGACCAGCTTGAAGAATACGACGGAAGCTTCTACCGTGCTGAAAAGACCTATGATCGTATGGTAAACGATAACCTCGCATACGGACTCAAGGGAATCACACATTCAAGCTCTGTAATGAATACAAGAGCTATCAAGCTTATCGAGGCTATGGGTTACGTTACACAGAGCTTCGAGTCCAAGTATGAGGGCAACAGTACTCTTGCAGACTCACTGCTCGGTATCAAGTATGTTCTTGACAATCCCAACGACAGCGATAATGTAAACGCTGAATACATCAAGCGTTACTCAACTACATCCATGAAGAACGACAACGAGGAATATACTGTTGACGTTTACGAGAATCCCTATGCGCTTTCAATCGGCTTCATGGCTGATGATGATATTCTCAGACTCGGACATCTCGGCAACGACAATACATTCAACAGCCTTAATAACTTCCTCAGTGCACTTCTCGGAAAGACACAGTTCATTCAGAATCCTGACGGAAGCATAGGTCTTGCGCCGGAAGAATACTATGAGAAGGTTGATCTCACAAACAACTTTGAGCTTGGTGTTGATCCGTTTGCAGGCGAAGTAAGCAACGGTCAGATCCGTGCAAAGATCTACAACCACACAGATGAAAACGGAAATTCAGTACCTCACTACTGCTTCGATGCTGAGCCGGGCGCAGTTGATCCTGTTGTAAATATCCACTTCACAGCACAGACAGACGGCGATGTTTATATGCGTATGGATTCCGTATTCAGAAGAAAGTGCAATCTGTGGATCTCAAATACAGCTGACGAAAACGGAAACTTCTCCAACCACAAGGAATACGGTCAGTATTTTGCTGATAACGGAACTCCTCTCGTGCGTATAGGCCCGTTCAAGAAGGGCGAAAAGGTAGAAGTAAGACTTCGTATCCTTGAGCAGGATGGAATGACTTCATTCACAGGACAGAACGAATACGTTATGTTCAAGGTTGACGGCGGATTTACGCTCTACACCTTCAACAGCGCAAAGTTCCAGAACGATATCGTTGCTCTCCAGGAAAATCCGTGGGTAATTGATATGGACAAGTCCAATGACCGCTACCTCGAAGGTAAGGTTACTGCAAAAGAGGGACAGATTCTTATGACATCCATTCCCTACGAGCCGGGCTGGACTATCAAGGTTGACGGCAAGAAGATCGACAGTCTTGTTAAAGAAAAGGAAAACGCTGAGGGAATCGTTGAGCTTTACAACGAAAAGGGCTCAGAAGGACAGGTAATCGTACTTGACGCTCTCATCGGAATCAAGCTTCCGGCTGGTGAACACACAGTATCAATGAAGTATACACCGCCCGGATTCAATATTGGTGTTGTGACATTTGTTCTCGGACTTGCAGCTCTCGTGGTGTTCTATATCTACGACAGAAAGAACAACCCGATTCTTGTTGCAAAGCGTGAGCTTAAAGCAAAGAATAAGGAAATGAAGAAGCTCGGACTCTCTGCTGAGGAGGCAGCTGCTGCTGAGACTGTGGCTGGCACTGAAAAGAAAAAAGTGCAGATAATCAAGTCAAAGGGCGCAGTTGAGCCGGTGATTTCCGAAGCCGTAAAGAAAAAGGCTGAAAAGGCTGCTGAGGAAGAAGAAAAGATTCGTAAAAAGAACGACGAACTTATCGAAAAGGGCAGAGCCTACGCTGAAAATGCCGAAAAGGAGCTGGCAGAAGCTGAGGAGAAATCCGAGGATGCCGGCGACGAGAAGGCGGAGCCTGAAAAGGAAGAATCTGCAAAGCCGGAAACTGAAAAGAAGTCCGGAAATCAGAATAATTCCAAGTCTAAGAAAAAGAAGAAGTAATTTCTGAAACGAGTCCCCTCTGTATTGTACAGAGGGGATTTTTGTTGTATATAAAGATAAAATGCAGGGGCAGATATCCACATCTGTCCCTGCAATCAGTCATTTTTATATCCGGTATATCATTTCAATCCGTCGAAAATGCCGTGCGCATTATGCGTAAAAAGGTTCGCCTTAACTTGCGAATATTTTTTCAAGGATAATGAGCGCCGTATCGCCGACCTTTTTGGAATTGATTATTTCCAGTGCAAGATCAGGGCGGTCTGTAATTATATTATCTACACCAAGCGTCAGCATATGCTTTATATCAGTTTTCCGGTTGACCGTCCACACAAAGACAAGCTTTCCGTTCTGATGCGCCGTTTCGACAACGCTTTTATTTACGAAAATATGATTCAGGCTCACAGCGTCGATATCCGTCAGGTCTGAATATCTTACCGATGCCGCAAGATTCGCTATAAGTCCCGTCTTGATTTTAGGTTCAATCGCCTTTACCCTTTGCAGAGCTTTATACGAAAACGATGTAATATAGCATGATTTCGTGATTCCATACTCCTTCACGAGTTCAACGGTCTTGTCAACCGTCAGATCAACATTTCCGATATCTTTTATTTCGATATTGAGCATGCAGTCCTTGTCAACGAGTTCAAGCACTTCGGACAGAAGCATGATCTTAGCATCAGCATATTCTGCGGCAAACCATCCGCCGGCTGAAAGCTCAGACAATTCTTCGTAAGTATAACGGTCTACACGTCCGCTGCCGTTAGTCGTTCTGCCGAGTGTATCATCATGTATGACAACGACCTGTTCATCCTTTGTAAGCTGAACGTCAAGCTCGATGTAATCAGCTTTGCAGTCTATTGCGGCTTCAAAGGCATATTTTGTATTTTCCGGTGCTGTACGGGAAAAACCTCTGTGCGCTGTGACTTGAGTTCCGGAAATTCTGGCATTTACTCTGATATTTCCTCTGTAAACTCCGACAAAGTATGATATATTAAGTCCGATTCCGACAGCTGTGATAACTGCAATTAATGCGGCATTTTTCTTTTTTTCTTTTATAAGTTTACCGCAGTCGGGGAGAGTAATCTCCTCATCTTCGCTTAAATCAGCCATAAATTTTCCTGTAAGCCAGCACATTATTGCCGGTGCAGAGAAAAATGTAGAAATCGCTGCGAACACTTTGACCGCATAGACAAGCACATGAAGTGCGCTTCTGAACGCCTTTCCGGGCAGCGAAAATCCCTTGATTATATATACGATTATAAAGCTGATTCCGAAAGTTGCGGCGGCTGTAATTCCAAGTATAACGAGCGTCCACAACAGGAACTGAAGTCCCATACGGAATCTTTTATTATTTATTTTTTCAAGACTTTTTCTGCTGCAATCTCCGAAACTCTTATCCGTCAGCACAAGATAATGCAGACAATAGCTTCGTCCGACGATAAGCAGAATCACAACACTCTGTATTGCAAGATACACGATAACAGCGATGCGGTTATCGAAATTCTGAAAAATGCGGCGCAGAACCGGCATTATCGGGCCTATAAAAGTACCAGATGACAGCGTGAATTCCGCAAACGGCATAAAGAGAAGGAATCTCATGAATCTCAGGATTCCAAGACCTCTGAACGCCTTTGCAAAGCTTTTAAGACCTGTTTTCAGCATTCCTCCGACGGAGACAGGTTCTTTTTTTGAGGCACATGAAAAACACGTTGCAAGCGCCGAAAGTTCGACAAACGCAAAGAATCCGACTGCAAAGAGGATAAGCAGAAGGAACAGCAGCGTCAGGGGATTTTTCAAGTAGATAAGCAGACTTTCATCTGAAAGGTATGTTATTCCGGACGCCGCCATTGTAAGCTTTAACGCAAGCGCAAGCAGGGGGCATCCCAGAGCGATGAGCATGATTTTATAGAGGAATTCGAACAGCAGAAAATGCGGCATTGCTCTGACAAAGGTTTTCATGGATTTAAAGAAGTTTTTCATAGTATTGCTCCGGGTCTGCCGCTTTCTGTAATACGGCTTTTTTTCAGTAAATATTATATCGTATTATTCATAGTTTGTCAATATTCTCAATTTGATGGTATGTGTAAAATAAATATGGATATTGTAGGATGCGATGCCCACATCGCACCGTAAACATATTACATTCATAACGGGCGGATGTAGGCTTCCGCCCCAGCGTGTAGAAAAAGTTACAAGCAAGGTGTTTTTTAAGGAGACGCCCTCTCTTACAGGGCGTCTCCTCTTCCAAAACAGTCCACTGGACTGTTTTGGAATTCACCTCTTGCGGAGCGCTTCTAAGGCAAAAGCAGGGCTTCGCCCCGCCCCCACCAGAGGCTCTGTCTCTGGACTCCGCCAAAGGGTTATAAACCCTTTGGAATCCCAATATTATTTGTTTATATAGTTTTTCGACAATCTGAGGCGGATGTAGGCTTGTATAATGTAGTAAGATAGTATACAGAAAGTGCAATGACATAGTATACAGTTTTATGGTAAAATAAAAGGCATAGGGAAAACTTCAAAAGGAGGTTTTAAATATGCCATGGAGGAATA
>JAFXEJ010000119.1 GCA_017513795.1 Ruminococcus sp. | reverse complement strand
CTTCTTATTTTCAGAATTTGCTCTATTCATATCTGATATTTTTCCGTTCTATATATTAGTCGAACTTAATCACTGAAAACTCTCACTAATTTTATAAAATTTCACAAAAAAAGAGCCGATCAGCTCTTTTGTGACCGGCTCAGTTAAGAATCAGAATTCCTGTATTAAGATATGCGGCGAATATCAGCCATAAAAGATATGGGATATTCAGATATCCGGCAAGCGGACGAATCCTCCGAAATGATATTATCATCATTACTACAAGAATGATAAGCAGTATAAGCACAGCTAAAGCCGCACCAACTTGCTCAAACCGGAAGAAGACTATACTCCACATAAAATTCACAAATAGTTGTATTGCATATAATCCAAGAGCTTTTTTCTTTTCGTCCTCGTCAGAATCTGAAACATATACCATATATGCAGATATTCCCATAAGTGCATAAAGTATCGCCCATACTATAGGGAAAAGTATTCCCGGAGGCGAAAGCGGCGGTCTTGTAAGTTCGCTGTAAAAGGATGAAAAGTTTCCCGACAGCAGACTTGAAAGTGCACCGACAAGTTCTGTTCCGATGATAAAAATCAATAGTTCTGTCCATTTTATCTTATTCATATCACACCACCTGAAATAAATTATATTTCAGTGTATGAACTCATTCTCAGAATTATGCCGGATAATATGTTTTAAGAACCTCGCAAAGCATTTCGGGGATAAACTGATAGTGGTGAGAATCATACAGCTTATAGGTCACATTTGCACCATGAGATTCCAGTCTTTCATTCAGCTTAGCAACTCCTTCAAGCGTCGTATCGTGCCCGTTATAATTATCGGCATAGTCAGGATCCTCCAATGCACCTGCACACAAGAATACGCTCTTATCAAGCTTTTCATTTCTGTCAAAGTAACCGTAATCATTTTTGCAATCCTCTGAGTCATTATCAATAGACTCATTATAGTTATACAATCCCCAGAGTGCAGGGCTTCCTATGATGTAATTACCAAAGGGCTGATTTTCATACATATCAGATTTAAACAGCGCATTATGCGTAAATACTCCGCCGTCCGAATGACCATACAGCGTTGAGTTTGTATAATCAATGTTATAGTTTTCACCAAGATACGGCATAAGATTATCCGTAATGAAATCCAACAACTTATCACGTCTTACCACCAAATCATTGAAGCGATTATACTCATGAGTGCCGTCAATATGATAGTTGTATCCAAGACTTACGAGAATAGTCTCATCAGCTTCATTGTTTTCCATAAGCTTTCGCAGCTCAGGATGATTTCCGAAACGCCATACGCCGTCAGTGAGGAAAAATACAGGATATGTCTTGTTTTCATCGTAATTCGGGGGCAGCGTCACATGAACAAGGAATTCTGTATCAAGCTCCTCGTCATAGATGTTTATTTCTTCTATGAAATCCTTGATTTCTTCCACAGATTCACGATCATAT
Organism: Ruminococcus sp.; assembly: GCA_017513795.1. Taxonomy (GTDB): domain Bacteria; phylum Bacillota; class Clostridia; order Oscillospirales; family Ruminococcaceae; genus Ruminococcus. The sequence goes on along the minus strand of JAFXEJ010000119.1, from coordinate 1,963 downwards.
TCCCAAACATGTCTGTAATCTTCTTCTGTCGATTTTATGTACAATGATGAATCGTTTATATCGACTGTTCCTTCAGGAATTTCTTCGTAAGTACCGTTTTTTATAGCTTCGTTGGCAATGGTCAGATTGAGGATATCTCTCTCGATTTCTTTTTCAGTTAATCCTGCTTCCTTGTCCTGTTCTCGTATCCAATCAAAATATTCCTCCATATTTGCAAATGAAAGTTCTTCATCATTATGTGTGATTTTTCCATCGCTGTTTGTAATTGTCGTAGTCTGAGTAAATGAAATCTCTCCACCGTCATAGTTGGGGAAAAAATAAGGCGACGAGTGCTGGCAAATTTTTCCGTCAACAAGAATATAAACTGGAATTCTGAAATCTTTTCCCGACTCATTAGAACGCCTTATTACATCCAAAGCCTGTTCATAATCCTTATCAGACATCTTATCACGCATACCTTCAATTTCAGAAAGCATTTCATCTGTAGTTCTTGTATGAAATTCAACGTATACCTTGTGTTCTGTCAGCTCGGGTGAAAATGTTTCTGGCTCAGTTATTTCTTCCGGATCATCAAGAAGCGTCAGACCATGCTTGCTTACTCGTGCAAGCTCTGTTTCCGACATTTTGTTTTCAAGTCTGATTATCAATTCTTTATCGCTGACAGAAGTGCTGATATTATTTTTATCTGTAAAATGCTCTTTACCGATAAATACAGCCGTTCCTCCGATAAGAGCTACAGCGGCGGCAGCTGCTGTAATTTTGCCAATTATTTTCTTTATTTTTCTTTCTTTCACAACCTCAACTCCCATTACAATACTTTCCTCTGTAATTGCTTTTTTTGTAGTACGCTCCTGTGCTTCAATCAGGTATTTCTCATCAATTTTTCCTATTGCTTTGAGCAGATCTTCATTTTTCATAGCCATCCCTCCTGTTTCAAATATTTGCGAAGTTTTTTGCGTACTCTCATAAGCGTTACTTTTACTTTGCTTTCAGATAAATCATATCTCTCTGCAATTTCACTCACTGAGAGCATTACAAGATATCTTTGGACAAAAATCGTTCTTGCATCATATGAAAGATTGTCCAAAAAATTCTCAACAGACTGTGCAAGCAGACGTTCATCAATTGTATCTTCAACATCTTCAGAACTGCTTATGCATTCAGAAAGCTCATCAAGAACAAGATATATCTGTCCTTTTCCTCGTTTATGCCGTGTATTGTATTTATGACGGTCAAGAGCTATATTACGGGTAATCGTCACCAGAAAAGCGGCAAGATTGGACGGACACTGCGGAGGAATACTATTCCACAGCTGCATAAGTGTATCATTCACGCATTCATCAATATCCTGCTGTGCTTCTAAAATTCTGCCTGCTGTTTTTATGCATACATCACCATATTTTTCAGCGGTCACAGAAATTGCAGCCTCATTTCGCTGATTAAAAAGCAGAATTATCTGAGCATCTTCCATAACATGCACCTCCCTTCACTTAATACGACGACGTTCAGTTGTAACGGGTTACACTATTTAAAAAACAAATTATATTATATCAGATTTTCTGTAAAAATTGAAGCTTTTTTTATTTATCCAATTAACTTCTTTGCAAAAAATACACCTTTTCTTCATATTATCCACCATTTCTTCAAATCGTGGGTTGTTATATATATACATTTATAATATAATAGTTATATATTATGTGATTTAATCACAGAATGAGAGGGAAAATATTATGAAAGTAAAAGCACTCAAAAGAGTTCTTGCTGCTATTACAGCTAGTCTTATGCTTTCGGCAGGAACAACTATCATGCCGTTCACAAGTACGGCGGCAAAGAACATCATCTCAAACTCCACCTTTGAAAGCGGCACTTCAGGCTGGGCTATCTACAAGGAAAGCGGCGGAGCAGCTACCATTTCCACTGACAGCGGCAGACTTGCCATGAATATTACAAAAGTTGGAACTGT
>JAFXEJ010000010.1 GCA_017513795.1 Ruminococcus sp. | reverse complement strand
CTTAACGATCCCGACAAGAAAGCACGATATGATCAGTTCGGTCATGCCGGAGTTGATCCCAATTACGGAGGAGCAGACGGTGCCGGCGGTTTCGGCGGCTTCGGTGATATGGGCGATATTCTGGAGAGTATCTTCGGCGGCTTCGGATTCGGCGGCGGCGGAAGCCGTGGTGCAGCATCTGCAAATTCCCCGAAAAGAGGAGCAGATATTCAGGATACTGTCACTATAAGCTTCATGGAAGCCTGCAAGGGCGTTAAAAAGGAAATCAAGATAAACCGTATGTGTACCTGCGACAGCTGTAAGGGTACCGGTGCCGATGCCGGAACTACAGCTGATATCTGCCCTGACTGTCACGGACGAGGCTCTGTCAAGACAACACAGAGAACACCGTTTGGAGCAATTTCTTCAAGCAAGGTATGTCCTCACTGCAGCGGCAAGGGAAAAATCATCAAGAATCCCTGTCCTAACTGCCGTGGTATAGGCAGAGTGAGAACTCAGAAGACAGTTTCAGTGGATATTCCGGCTGGAATCGCAGATCAGCAGACTTTCCGTCTTGGCGGACAGGGCGACTGCGGCGTAAACGGCGGACCTTCAGGCGATCTTCTTGTAAATGTAAACGTAAAGAGCCACACTCTGTTCAGGAGAGAGGGCTATGACATTCACTGTGAGATCCCCGTTACTTATGCAGAAGCTGTTCTCGGTGCGGAGATAATCGTGCCGACAATCGACGGCGATGTAAAGTACAACATCAGCGAGGGAACTCAGACAGGAACTGTATTCAGACTGAAGGGCAAGGGTATACAGAAGGTATACAAGACCGACAGAGGAAATCAGTATGTCAAGATAAATGTTGAAGTTCCGAAGAATCTGACGAAGAAGCAGAAGGAACTGCTGAAAACGTTTGAGGAATCGCTCAACGAGAAGAATTATGCCAAGAGACAGAGCTTTTTCGAGAAACTGAAGAAAAAGTTTGATATATGATGTATGGGGCGGATATATTATCCGCCCTTTATTTCGTAATACATAATGCATAATTTGTAATTATAGCGTTGGCATTCGCCGAAAAAATGTTTTCGGTGAAATAAATATGCAGGGACACGGTATGCTGTTGTCTTTGCAATAAAAAATCCCCTGACAGAAATCAGGGGAATTTTTTGTTCTATTATTCAATATTCACAGAAACTTTAAGATCCTTCTTAGCTGCACCGGCACGCATAATTGTGCGGAGAGCCTTTGCGATCCTGCCCTGTTTACCGATAACACGTCCCATATCATCGGGAGCTACGGTAAGATGAAAAACGATTACTCCTTCTTCATCGGGTTCGTCCTCGACAATTTTGATAGCAGTTTTGTCTTCAACGAGTCCTGCTGCAATAGCGTAAAGTAAATCCTTCATTTGAAACCTCCGTAGAGCCTTCGGAACAGAGGCAGAGACTATTGTCTCTCCTCCTCCGCAGAGCAATGATTAAAGAACGCCTTCATTCTTGAGGATGCCCTTTACAGTGTCTGTAGGCTGTGCACCCTTAGCGATCCATTCCTTAGCCTTATCAGCGTCAACCTTAACAACTGAAGGGTTCTTTGTGGGATCATAGTAACCGATCTCCTCAACGAATCTTCCGTCTCTGGGGTATCTGGAATCAGCAACTACAATACGATAGAAAGGAGCCTTCTTAGCGCCCATTCTTCTGAGTCTGATTTTAACTGCCATTTTAAATTCACTTCCGTATAAAAATTTCTTGTATATCAAGCAGTAAAAGCTGCGTTGAACCGTGATTCAGTAGTTAACTACGAGAAAAACAACGGCAATAGCGATAATAAAAACGCCTATAAATCCATAGATTATCCGTGTACCAGTTCTTCCGAAAAGAGTCATGAAAGGTCTTGCCTTGTAATTATTCATGAACCATTCCCAGTTGAAGATTGCTCCGGCGAGCGAAAAAGCACCGGCGGCGATCATGATAACTGCAAAAAGTATTTCCATAGTGCGAAGTTCCTATCAATCAGAACTGCGGAAGATTTCCGCCGCCCTTGCCCTGAAGCTTGTCGAAATTCATGCCGGCGAGCTGTTTTCTTGCCTTACGCAGAGACATCTTGTTGTTCTTGCCGGTAAATCGCTTCATCATCTGCTGCATCTGGTCGAACTGTTTGAGAAGTCTGTTGACATCCTCAACCTTAGTTCCTGAACCCTTTGCGATACGCTTTTTGCGTGAGGGATTGATGATTGACGGCTTGGCACGCTCTGCCTTTGTCATTGAAGTTATAATAGCCTCGATTCTGTCGAGCTGTTTTTCGTCGATATCGGCATCCTTGAGCTTATCGCCGACACCGGGAAGCATTCCAAGGATAGACTTCATAGAGCCGAGTCTCTTTATCTGCTTCATCTGGTCAAGGAGATCGTCCATATCGAACTTGTTTTCCTTGAACTTTTTGGTAAGCTTTTCAGCTTCCTTCTGGGACATAACGTTCTCAGCCTTTTCGATGAGGGTAAGAACATCGCCCATACCGAGGATTCTTGAAGCCATACGCTCAGGGTGGAACTGCTCGAAATCGTCGAGCTTTTCGCCCATTCCGACGTATTTGATAGGCTTTCCGGTAACTGAAAGAACTGACAGAGCCGCACCGCCTCTTGTATCGGAGTCAAGCTTCGACATAAGAACGCTGGTGATTCCGACTGATTCATCGAATGCCTTGGCTACGTTAACGGCATCCTGACCGGTCATAGCGTCAACAACGAGCATAATTTCATCGGGCTGAGTGAGTTCCTTTATGTTCACAAGCTCATCCATAAGCTTTTCGTCAATGTGAAGACGTCCGGCGGTGTCGATGATAAGGATATCGTGACCGTAGTCCTTAGCATGAGCAAGAGCCTGTTTAGCGATGATTACGGGATCAATCTGTCCCATTTCAAAGACGGGCACATCTGCTTTCTGACCTACTACCTGAAGCTGATTTATAGCCGCAGGACGGTAGATATCGCAGGCTGCGAGAAGCGGACGGTGACCTTCTTTTTTGAGGAGCTTTGCAAGCTTTGCAGAATGAGTAGTCTTACCCGAACCCTGAAGTCCGCACATCATGATGACCGTGGGTGGCTTGGATGAGAAATTGATTCTTGCGTTGCTCTCTCCCATGAGGGAGCAGAGTTCCTCGTTAACTATTTTAATAACCTGCTGAGCCGGAGTAAGGCTTGTAAGAACCTCCTCACCGACAGCACGTTCAGTAACTTTCTTTACGAAATCCTTAACAACCTTATAGCTTACATCGGCTTCAAGGAGGGCGAGACGAACTTCACGCATAGCCTCCTTGACGTCGCTTTCAGTAAGCTTTCCTCTTGATTTCAGTTTTTTAAAAACGCCGTTGAGCTTTTCAGAAAGTCCCTCAAATGCCATGCTGTATCTCCCCTTTAAAGAAGCTCCATACCCTTGTTTATCTCCTCGATAAGAGATTGCCGGAGCTGTAAATTTTCTATATTTTCTGCAAGAGCCGTGATATTTCCGAAGCAGTCTCTCATTTTGCCGAGCCTTCGGGCAAAACCGAGTTTTTCCTCATAATTGAGAAGAATACCTTCGGTGCGTTTTATAAGGCTGAGAACCGCCTGACGTGTAATCCCCATAGGATTGCCGATTTCTGCGAGAGACAGATCTTCGCAGTAGTAGAGCTCCATAACATTGCGCTGATGATCGGTAAGAAGATCGCCGTAGCAGTCGAGGAGCAGAACGAATTGAAGTTCCTTAGCCATAATCACGAGCCTCGCTGGTGTAATCTAAAAATACTTTACACATTATCCACCATAATTGCAGATTTGTCAAGGGGGTGCAGCGGATTTTTCAATATATGTGAACAATGACAAAACATGGCTGAAAACGCTCATTTATTTAATTCATAATTCATAATGCGTAATTGGCACCAGCGGTGCCCCCGTTCCACGTTCCCATGTGCGGAACGCACATGGGAACGTGAACAGGGTGCAGCGTCACGCTGCCCTCTTGATTTTATTTTTTTTTTGTGTTATAATAATTTCATTATTTTTATGGAAGGAAAAGACAACTATGCTTAATGCGGATAAAAGGGAATTTGAATTTCCCTCTGAATTCGACGAGCTTCTGATTTCGGCAGTAATTGCGGTTCCTCCGGGAGATGTAAACGGCGTTGTACAGATAATCCACGGCATGAACGAGCATAAAGAAAGGTATTTTCCGTTTATGGATTACCTTGCCGAACAGGGCTTTATCACAGTTATCCACGATTGCAGAGGACACGGAAAAAGCATCTGCACAGAGGATGATCTCGGATTCATGTTCAAAAACGGAAGCGACGGCTTTATAAGCGATATTGCACAGCTTAACGGCATTATCCGGAAAAAGTACCCCTCTCTGCCGTTATTCATGATAGGCTGCGGTATCGGTGCTGCCGGAGCAAGATGCTTTCTGAAGGAACACGACGACCAGATAAACGGACTTATCCTCACAGGAACAGTGATAATGCCGCATTTTTCGCCGATAATCAGGAGCATAAACTCTGTTTCGCTGAAAAATCCCGGAACTCGTTTCCGAAGCGAAAAAATCTACGATACTATAGATAATACACTCGGCAGATTCTTTGAACAGCCGGATAATTCATGGCGGTGCAGCGATCCGGAAGTCGTTGCCGCATTCAATGAAGATCCGCTGTGCAATTTCAGATTCACGATGAACGGCTATGAGGAGATCCTCAGCATAATGCGTCAGGCTAATTCTTCCGGCGGCTGGGAAGTAAAAAATCCCTCATTGCCGATAAGACTTATCTCCGGAAGGGATGACCCTTGTCTTGTATCTGAAAAGAAATTCCTCAAAGTCATGAGAAAGCTCGAAAAGAAGGGCTATGAGAGCATCAGCCACCGTATTTTTGACGGCATGCGCCATGAAGTTCTCAACGAAAAGAACAATGTGAATGTCTATAAGGATATCGCAAAAACGCTGTTCTCGTGGATAGACCGCATCAACGACGCACGTCTGACAGAGGAAGAAGCTGCAGAACAGGAAGCATAAATCACAGCAAAGAAAGGATAAATCAGAATGGATATAAATAAAACTCTTGCAAAAGAATTCGGACTCAGACAGGAACAGGTTGACAATACAGTTGAACTTATCGACGACGGAAAAACTATTCCGTTTATTGCACGTTACCGTAAGGAGCTTACTGGCTCGCTTGACGATCAGATTCTCCGTGACCTCAACGACAGACTTGTATATCTGCGCAACCTCGAAAAGCGCAAGGAGGAGATCACCTCTGCTATCACAGAACAGGAGAAAATGACTCCCGAAATCGAAGCGGCTATCAGTGCGGCAGTAACTCTCGTTGAAGTAGAGGATATTTACCGTCCGTTCAAGCCAAAGAGAAAAACCCGTGCAAGCGTAGCCCGTGAAAAGGGACTTGAAGGTCTTGCACAGCTTATCATGGAGCAGAACGGCAGTACAGATCCCGAAAAGGAAGCAGAAGCTTTTGTCAGCGAGGAAAAGGGAGTTTCCGATGTACAGGCGGCTGTTCAGGGCGCAATGGATATCATTGCTGAGGATATCTCCGATGACGCAGATATGAGAAAGAAGCTCAGAGCTCTTGCCGGCGAAAAGGGCGAGATCGTATCAAAGGCGGCAGATCCTGAAGCTGAAAGCGTTTACACAAATTACTATGAATACTCAGAGCCAGTGTCGAAAATCGCAAATCACCGTATTCTTGCCCTTGACAGAGGCGAGAAGGAGAATTTCCTCAAGGTTTCGATAAATCTCGACGAAACAGCGGCTACAGATATAATTCTTGCAAAATACATCAAGAGCAACAATGCGTGCGGAGAGCTTGTCCGTGCCGCAGCAGAGGACAGCTACAAGAGACTTATTTTCCCGTCTATCGAGCGTGAGATACGTTCAGAAATGACAGCCGGAGCCGCTGAAGAATCCATCAAGGTATTTGCTTCAAATCTCCGTCAGCTTCTTCTCCAGCCGCCGCTTAAAAACAGCGTTATCCTCGGACTTGACCCAGGCTACAGAACAGGCTGCAAGGTCGCTGTAATCGACGCAACAGGAAAGGTTCTTGATACAGGAATCGTTTACTGCACACCCGGTCCCAAGACAAATATCGAAGCTTCAAAGCGTACAATAAAGAATCTCATCGAGAAGCACAATGTAACTACTATTTCTATCGGAAACGGTACTGCATCCCGTGAAACTGAGGCATTTACAGCCGAACTTCTCAAAGAGATCCCGCAGAAGGTCAGCTATATGGTAGTAAGCGAAGCCGGAGCTTCCGTATACTCTGCATCAAAGCTTGCCGCAGAAGAATTTCCGGAGTACGATGTTTCACTCAGAAGTGCAGTTTCTATTGCACGCCGTTTACAGGATCCTCTTGCAGAGCTTGTAAAGATAGAGCCAAAGGCTATCGGCGTAGGACAGTATCAGCATGATATGCCTCAGGCACGCATGAACGACGCTCTTTCCGGCGTTGTTGAGGACTGCGTAAACTCTGTCGGCGTTGACCTGAATACAGCTTCATACTCACTGCTTTCTTACATTGCCGGAATTAATTCCGCAGTTGCGAAGAATATCGTTGCATATCGTGAGGAAAACGGCAGATTTACTGACCGTAAGGAGCTTCTTAAAGTTCCGAAGCTCGGCAAAAAGGCATTTGAGCAGTGTGCCGGATTCCTCAGAGTCCGTGACGGAAAGAATCCACTTGACAATACAGCAGTTCATCCGGAGAGCTATGCGGCAGCGGCGTCACTTCTCAGCGAGTGCGGCTTCACACTTGCCGATATCTCAAACGGCGGAACTCAGAGCATAAAGGAAAAGGCAGATGAGCTTGGTGTTGAGAACATCAGCAAATCCCTTGAAATAGGCGTTCCCACGCTGACTGACATTATCGGAGAGCTTAAAAAGCCCGGCAGAGATCTTCGTGACGAGCTTCCTCCTCCGCTCCTCAGAAGCGGCGATATCATGGAGATAAAGGATCTCAAACCCGGCATGGAGCTTGTGGGAACAGTCCGCAATATCATAGATTTCGGTGTGTTCGTTGATATCGGTGTTCACGAGGACGGACTTGTGCATATTTCGCAGATAACAAGCCGTTATATTAAGCATCCGCTTGAAGCTGTAAAGGTCGGCGAAGTTGTAAAGGTAAGAGTTCTTGATGTTGACGTAAAGCGCAGCAGAATTTCTCTGACAATGCGTAATCCCGAGGAGGAGAAAAAGCAGCAGCAGAGACCGGCAAAGGCGAATCAGAAAAAGCGTGAAAATAAAAAATCCGGCGGATTTGACGCTGGAAAAATCAGAAACAGCGCATTCAGAATCAAGACAAAATAAGGCTGATACAGCCATTATTATGGGCGAACCCATGTGTTCGCCCTTTTATTTTTCATAGGATATATTACGTTACACGGACGTCAAATGTGCGCCCATGCAACTGCATATTTCTGTAAATTACAAAGGCTTCCGGAATCAATCCGGAAGCCTCAGCGTGTAGAAAAAGCCATATATTAACGGGACGTCGAGGACGCCGTCCCCTACAGATGGCTATTTTACGTATTATGAATGTAGGGGCGAACTGTGTTCGCCCGCAAACAACAATGTTTATCGACAGTCTCAGGCTTCCGGAATTAATCCGGAAGCCTGTTTTTTCTGATATAATTTTCCGATTCTTCGCCGATTATCTGCGAAAGATAGCTGTTATCCCCTATCAGCCGGAGCTTCTGCGCCTTTGTGAGCTGTTTTATCCTGTATTCCAGCTTTGAAGCAAGACTGCGGTTTTCCGTCTGCCAAAGGGCTTCAAGCTTTTCCGCCTTGTGCGATTTCGTATATTTAGCGCACTTTTCCGTCTGCCCGAAGTGCTCTGCCATACGTCTGCCGATATCAGCGGCAATGCCTGTATACAGCGTATTTCCGGCGCATCTCAGGATATACACATAGTACATTATTTAGCGGATACTCCCGGAACTTCATCGGCACGATGAGCGGCGTCATCTCCCTGAGCGGCAAGCTGTACCTCGAAGAAAGCGATAGCCGTCATAAGCTGTGAACGGAAAGCTACTCCCTCAAATTCACGGACAACACGGTCGAAATTTCCCGAACGTCGAAGCAGATCAGCCATAAGCACCTTGAAATTATTATCGCCCTTGAAAGCTGCCGGATGTCCGTCAATAATTTTCACAGCGGAACGGCGGCATTCAGCGGCATTATTTATATCGCAGTCGTCATCAAGAAGCCATGCGGCAGAGAGCCAGCTTTTTACGGCGTCCTTGTAGCTGTGATTTCCGGTGAGCGCAAGTGCCTTTTTTATAAGGCGTGAAGCGTCGGTGTTTGGTGTATGTATACCCGAACAGCTCTTGTATTCGTCGCTGCTGAGGTATTCTTTTTCCGGATAGAACGGAATGTCAAGCGTTGAATTGCAGTATCCGCAGTTCGGGCACTCCATTACCTGATATTTCATGTATTTTCTCGGAGCGCCGGCTGGACGGAGATCAAGATCAGGAACTCCTGACGGCGGTTCTGCCTCTGTGAGAACAGTATGAACTGATTTTTCGCCGCAAACGCTGCATATAAATTCCTTGTCGTCTGTTGAAAATGCCATTTTTATCTGTCCTTTCTTTCAAATAAGAGCACCGGATATCCTTCGTCATAGGGCTTTACTATTTCCGGATGTTCATCGGCATAGCTGAAAATCGTATCTGCCGTACCCTCCCTGAGAAATTCCACAAGCTGAGAGAGCGGACGATTGTATATCTCGCTGCATATCGAAGCAACAGTTATTGCACGTCTGCCGCCGATTTCCATTATGCGGAACGGCCATATACGGCAGTCGAACGGCTTGCTGTCGCCGAGCATACAGCCTTTTTCAGTGAGCGCCGGACATGAGATTATTTCCGTGCCGCTTATTTCCTTTGTTCTGAGTATGTATCCGCTGCCGCAAGGGATAAATTCCGTATCCGGCAGAGATTTTCGGAGAATTTCCGCTGTTTCGCCTGAAAAAACGGGCATCTCCCATATATCTGAGCTGTCGAAAATGCAGCAGAGACGGCACTCTGCGCAGCTTTTCGGGGAAAGAATTTTTTTAAGCATGGTAATCACCTCAATTATTGTGGTTAGCCGAGAATATATCCGCAACCTCTGTGAGGGTGATATATGCAAGAGGATCGACCTTATGCACGATATCCTTGACCTTCATGACCTGAAAGCGGTTCACGACGAAATAGAGAACGCTTCTGTCTGTGCCGGAGAATCCTCCCTTAGCCTGAATTATAGTAACGCCGCAGCCGAATTCCTTCATCAGGCGGCTGCCTATCTTATCCGGTTCGGAAGTAATTATCATAGCCGCTTTTGAGCGCTGAAGACCGTCAACGATGAAGTCAACCGTTTTGAGTGCCGCAGCGTATGTAACAATGGAGTAAAGCGGAAGAATCCAGCTGTTTATGGCGATTCCGCAGATTATGTAGAGTGCCACATTGTATATCATTACGAAGGTTCCGACAGACAGACCGAGCTTTTTTGCAAAGATAACAGCCATAACTTCGATTCCGTCCATTGCGCCGCCGTATCTTATCGCAAGACCGCTGCCCATTCCGGAGATAATACCGCCGAAAACGGCACACAGAAGCAGATCGGTTCCGGCGAGAGGCGAAGCAAGACTTACATCAACTGGAAGAACATCAGTTATCAGCCACGAAGATACAGAGTAGATGATAACGGTATACACAGCGCATATCGTGAAGGAAAGTCCCTGTTTTTTCGTACCGTACAGAAACAGCGGTACGTTGAGGATTATAAGGAATACCGACAGTGAAAGCCATTCCGGAGAATGCTGTGCAAGAAACATGGATGTGCCGGAAATGCCGCTGTCATAGAGCTTTACCGGCATGAGGAATATAGTGATGCCGAAAGCGTTGATAATTCCGGCGACAGTGAGCATAATGAAATGCAGAGGAGGTATTTCACGCAGAGCTTCAATAAATTTTTTCAAGATATATCTCCTTTCATTCAAGGCTTTGTATGGTACTGCCTCAAAAATGAGGTGCTTTTTGGAGCACCTCATTTTCCACAATTACTTCTTGAGCTTGTCGAAAACGTCGCCGAGCTTATCCTTAGCCACGTCTACAACCTTGTCAACCTTATCTTCAGGAATGTCGATTCCTGTAAGACCTTCAACAGCCTTGATAGGATCCTTCTTGAGATCGTCCTTAAAATCCTTGTCCTTAACCTTTTCTGTGAGATCGCCGAGTTTTTCCTTGATGTCCATTGCAAAAAACCTTCTTTCATTGAATTTGATACTGACTGACCGATAACGATCATCAATTGTATTATACCACATATTGACTGGAAAATCAAGACTTTCGGCAATAGAAATTGTAAATAACGCAATATAGCATAAAACTTGTGCAGGATGATTCAAGCAAATCAATTTTAAATATCAGATTATCCGTTCCATTGTGTAGGGGGCGATGCCTACATCGCCCCGTGGAAAAATATTCAATTTCACGGGCTGATGTGGGCATCAGCCCCTACAAATCGTACAATAAATTTTGAAAAATGATTTACATGGGGATTGCCTTAAAAATATTGACATCGAATCTTCTCCGTGTTATAATAAGTATGTATGTTATCATGCGGAAGCTGTATAACATATACTGATATAAAATAAATATATGGAGATAATGAAATTGATAAAAACAGTAAACGGTATAAAAATAAACTACGAGGATAAGGGCAGCGGCGAACTTATCGTGCTTCTTCACGGCTGGGGAAGCAATATAAAGCTTTTTGCCAACCTCATAGAGCTTCTGTCACGAAAGTATCATGTCGTGGCTATGGATATGCCTGGTTTCGGCGAAAGTCAGGAGCCTCCGTCAGCGTGGTGTGTTGACGATTATGCAAGCTTCGTTGTTGATTTTCTTAAAGATTACGAGGATAAGGAAGTTATGCTTCTCGGTCATTCATTCGGCGGACGAGTGATAATCAAGCTGAACAGCCGGAATGATCTTCCTTTCCGTGTCAGCAGAGTAATTCTTGTGGACAGCGCCGGAATCCTTCCGCCTAAGACAAACAAAAAAAGCTGGCGGACACGCAAATACAAAATGGGAAAGGCGATTCTTTCAACAAAGCTCATGCAGAAGCTTGCTCCGGATGCGCTTGAAAAGCTCCGTGTGAAGTACGGCAGTGCTGATTATGTTGCTGCTTCTCCGCTTATGAGACAGGTTCTTGTAAAGACCGTAAACGAGGATTTAGAGCCGCTTCTGCCGAATATCAAGTGTCCGGCGCTTCTTGTGTGGGGCGTGAACGATACGGCAACTCCGCTTTCGGACGGTGAAAAAATGGAAAAGCTCATTCCCGACGCCGGTCTTGTAAAGCTTGAAAATGCCGGACATTATTCGTTCCTTGACCAGCAGTACACATTCAACCGTGTAATGTGCTCTTTCCTGAAAATCGAGGAATAACACAGCGGATAACGTGGATATCTGACGGAATCCGCTGATATGTAGGGGCGAACTGCGTTCGCCCGTGTTGAAAGAAACCTTATTCTGCGGGTGAACACAGTTCGCCCCTACAATACAATTTTAGGAGAAATACATGAATACAGCAATTTTCTGCATATATGCGGCGATAGCCTTTGCCGCAATACTTTTCTCATCGCTCCGTGAGTTCCATATGCTTCAGCTGAACGGCTACAAAACACCGGAGCATTCATGGTGGATGAAGAAGAATTTCAAGAGATATATTCTTCCGGCTGTGCTTTTTGCAGTTCAGTTCATACTGCTTGTATTGTCTGCGAAAACAGCAATGCGTATAATGATTATTGTACTGGCAGTCTTTAATATTTTCATAATCATAAAAAACAAGCCCGGTAAGAAATTCAAAAAGCCGCTTGTATACACTGCAAGAGTAAAGCGTATGATGACAACTTTCTGGATTCTTGCCGCACTGATAACAGGTGCCGGTATACTGATATCCGGCGGAAAGCTTGATTCTCCGTGGATGTATATTTACATCGGCTCTGTACTCTATCTCACACCGATACTCGTTCCGCTTTCAAACATCTGCAACAAGCCGATCGAAAAGGCAGTACAGAACTGGTACATCAACGATGCAAAGCGCATTTTAAGCGAAATGCCGTCTCTCCACAAGGTCGGAATCACCGGAAGCTACGGCAAGACATCCATGAAATTCTACCTCAGCGAGCTTCTCGGCTCTCAGTATGATACTCTGAAAACTCCCGAAAGCTTCAATACACCTATGGGCGTTACGATAACGATACGCCGTGACCTCAGACCTACAAATGAGTATTTCATCTGCGAAATGGGCGCAAGACGTGTCCGTGAAATCAACGAGCTCTGCGAAATAGCTCATCCTCACGACGGAATCATAACATCTGTCGGTCCTCAGCATCTGGAGACTTTCGGCTCTGTCGAGAACGTACTCAATACGAAATTCGAGCTTGCCGACAGCGTTCAGGCGGCTGGCGGAAAAATCTACCTCAACGGCGACAACGAGCTTATCAGAAGCCGTGCGCCGAAATACAAGGGCGCAATCCTCTACGGAACAACAGAGGGCTGTGATTACCGTGCGGCTGATGTTTCAGTTTCCGACAAGGGAACGGAATTTACACTGACTGCTCCTGACGGCGAAAGCTGCCGCTTCACAATGAAGCTTCTTGGTGAGCACAGCGTACAGAACGTAGTCGGAGCTATCGCATACGCTCACGGAACAGGAATCCCGCTTGAAAAGCTTGTTCTTCCCGTCAAGAGAATCGCCGCTGTTCCACACAGATTACAGCTTCTTGACAAGGGCGGCGACATGACATTCATCGACGACGCATATAATTCAAATCCGAGCGGATGCCGTGCGGCACTCAATGTGCTTGGACTTTTCGACGCCTGTAAGATACTCGTCACTCCCGGAATGGTCGAGCTTGGCGCAAAGCAGGAAGAACTCAATTTTGAATTCGGACAGGAAGCTGCCGCAGTCTGCGACTATATTGCTCTTGTCGGAAAAAATCAGACAGTTCCTATCTACAACGGCATCAAGTCTGCCGGATACGATATGAACAAGGTATTTGTTGCAGATTCACTCGGCGAAGCACTTGACAACGTGCGCAGATATCAGACGGACAAGAAGAAGATAGTCCTTCTGGAAAACGATCTGCCCGATAATTATTGACCATCAGGGCAGATCATTCCCTGAAAACAGAAAAGGAGAGATACATATATGAAAATCAATCTTGCAGTTTTATTCGGCGGAAAGAGCGTTGAACATGAGGTTTCAGTAATTTCCGCAGTTCAGGCTATGGCAAGCATGAATAAGGAAAAATACAATATCATTCCCGTTTACATGACAAAGGGAAATGAGTTCTATACAGGCGAAAAGCTTATGGATATCAATTCATTCAAGGATATTCCGGCGCTTCTGAAGGAATGTACAGAATGCGTATTCGTAAGAAGTGAGGGAAAAGTTCAGCTTATCCGTCAGAAAACAAAGAAGTTCGGTTCAAACGTTATTTCAGACGTTGATGTTGCATTCCCTATCGTTCACGGTACAAACGTTGAGGACGGCGCACTTCAGGGATATCTCCAGACTCTCGACCTCCCCTACGTTGGCTGTGATGTACTTTCATCCGCAGTAGGAATGGACAAATTCGTGATGAAGATTCTCCTCAAGGACGCAGGATTCCCCGTACTTGACTGCTGTCGTTTCTCCTCATACGATATGGACAAAATTGAGGAGCTTATCGCTCAGGTTGAGGGAAAATTCAGCTATCCCGTTATTGTAAAGCCTATAAATCTTGGTTCAAGCGTAGGAATTTCAAAAGCGTCCGACCGCAGAGGACTTGAAAAGTCTATCGAGGAAGCATTTGAGTTCGCAGACAGAATTCTCGTTGAACCGGCAGTAGTTCAGCTCAAGGAAATAAACTGTTCCGTATGCGGCGACAGCGAATCAGCAGAAGCCTCTGTATGCGAAGAACCTGTACAGCAGGATGAAATCCTCAGCTACAAGGATAAGTATGTCGGCGGCGGAAAATCCGGCGGCAGCAAGGGTATGGCAACGCTGAAAAGAAAGATTCCGGCTGACATTACTCCCGAACAGGAGGAAATGGTACGCAGGACAGCCGTTGACGCATTCCGTTACCTCGGATGCTCCGGTGTTGCAAGAATCGACTTCATGCTTGACAAGTCAACACAGAAAATATACATCAACGAAATAAATACAATTCCCGGTTCGCTTTCATTCTATCTCTGGGAGCCTAAGGGAGTTAAGTATACAGAGCTTCTCGAACGCATGATACAGCTTGCTCTCAAACGTCACAGACAGGCAGCAAAGATAAGCTACACATTTGAAACTAACATTCTCTCAATGGGTGGAAGCTTCGGTTCAAAGGGCTGCAAGGGCAAGGCATAATTCGCAATATATAATTGAATATATGTGGATATTTATAAGATAAGAGATGTCTTTTGCAGTTGATATAAGGAGCTAAAAGGGAAAAACGTGAAAAAAGAAAGAGATTTCAGAGCCGAATACGAGCTTTTGCGTAAACAATATGAAGAATCAAAGAGACTTGAGGAAGAAAATGCAAAAGGCAATTACTCAGAACCTGATGCAGAGGAATTTGCAAAATTTGCTGAAGCCTTAGCGGAAAAGGATTGGAAAAAGCGCATTCCAGAAGATAAAATAGGACTCTACAACATTCTTTCCCGTATTTTGGTTGTTTCGTTTGTATCAATGATAATTTTTGAGTTCTTTGCAAGTATATTTTTTGGTCCTGTAATTGTATGGGGAAGTGCAGCAATATTTTTTGGGGTGATAATTTTCTCCATATCTTTCGTAAAAGAACCTGCTTTTGCAATTGTTACATCCGTTCTTCTTATAGCTGCGGGAATCGCTATTTTTAAAAAGAATATATTGGCATTATGTTTTATAATAATATCTATTTTTATTATAAACTTTGTTATCAGCACAATAAAAGGTATTGTTATTTTTATCCGGCTGCTTCGCTGGATAAAAACAATGAAAAAAGTCTGCACTGAAAAAGCAGCCGCCACATGCATCAATACCAATCAAAAAATTTTTCCGGATTTAGAAAAAGAAAACATAGAGCTTATCCCTCGTTATACACGAGAAGTAAAATCAGAGGGCAGCGGAGTATATTATTTATTGAAGAATGTTTATAGACTATGCAGTCCCATTTATGAGCTTGATTATTACGGTGTCAAATATACTCTGTGCGATAATTACTACGGAATAACAAAAGCCATTGAGGGCGAAAGCCGTGAAATCTTCATAAATCCTGAAAATCCACAGGAGTTTTATGATGTAAAACGATATAAAAGCGAAGCATGGAAAATATTCAACAAAACGAATATTCTTCCTATAATAATCGAATTGGCTATAATTATTATAGTCAACGTCCTATCTGCTTAATGCCGGACTGCAAAAATATAAAATTGCGGGACAACGTGAAAATCATAATTGTAATTGCCATAGCAATTAATATAAAAGGAGGGTTTTAAATGACCGAAAAAGAAAAACAGCAGGCAGGCGAGCTTTACAACGGCAACGACAGAGAGCTTGTCGCAGAAAGAATCAACGCCAAGAAACTCTGCATGGAGTATAACGCTATCACCTACAACGACTTCCAGAAAAGAGAAAGACTTCTCACCAGACTTGTTGCTCTTAAAGGCGAAAACACTGTTATTGAGCCGGATTTCTTCTGTGATTACGGCTATAATATCATAATCGGAGATAATTTCTATGCAAATCACAACTGCGTCATTCTCGACTGCGCAGAAGTAATTTTCGGGGATAATGTGTTTATCGGTCCGAACTGCGGTTTTTATACTGCTGGTCATCCCCTCGATGCAGAAACAAGAAATGCCGGACTTGAATTCGCAAAGCCTATCAAGGTCGGCAGCAATGTATGGATAGGCGGAAATGTCTGCGTAATGCCGGGCGTTACTATCGGTGACGGAGCGGTTATCGGCGGCGGAAGCGTCGTTGTGAATGATATTCCAGCCGGATGCGTGGCTGTGGGAAATCCCTGTAAGCCTGTCCGTGATATTGATGAAAAATCCAAGAAAGACTGATGAAATTACATTTTGTATGTCGGGAATATGATCAATGGCGCTCATTATTCCTTGAACTATAAGATATACAAATTTATCGAGGTAGTATTAATGTTTGAAATACTTGAAAAGAGAAGTCTTAACCCGACTGTAACTCTTATGAAAATCAATGCTCCCAGAATTGCCGCAAAGGCAGAACCGGGACAGTTTATAATTCTCAGAACTGACAGCGAGAGCGAGAGAATTCCGCTTACTATCGCTGATTACGACAGAAATGCCGGAACAGTTACGATAATTTTCCAGATCGTCGGAGCAACAACTGAAAAGCTCAATCACCTCAGTGTGGGCGAATGTCTCCACGATTTTGTAGGACCTCTCGGTACAGCAACAGAAACAGAGGGACTTAAAAAAGTCGCAGTAGTCGGCGGCGGCGTGGGATGCGCTATCGCTTATCCTGTGACAAAGAAGCTCCACGAGCTTGGCGTTGAAGTTCATGCAATTGCGGGATTCAGAAACAGTGAACTTGTAATTCTCGAGGATGAATTCAGAGCAGCATCTTCAAAGTTCGTGCTTATGTCCGACGACGGCTCAGCCGGCGAAAAGGGACTTGTAACTGACGCTCTCAGAAAACTCGTTGAAAGCGGCGAAAAATACGACAGAGTTATCACTATCGGACCGCTTATCATGATGAAATTCGTTTGCGGTCTTACAAAGGAACTCGGAATTCCCACCGTTGCTTCCATGAATCCTATCATGATTGACGGAACAGGAATGTGCGGCTGCTGTCGTCTTACTGTCGGCGGCAAGACGAAATTTGCCTGTGTTGACGGTCCGGAATTTGACGGTCACCTCATTGATTTCGACGAAGCTATGGCAAGAAGTGCCATGTACAAGCCGTTTGAGCAGAAATCCCGTGAGGAAACCTGTAACCTTTTCAGTCAGGAGGTAAAGTAAAATGCCTGATATGTCACTGAAAAAAAATGAAATGCCGGTTCAGCAGCCGGATGTAAGAAATAAAAACTTTTCTGAGGTAGCTCTCGGCTACACAGAGGAACAGGCTGTCAGTGAAGCTAAACGCTGTCTTAACTGCAAGAACAAGCCCTGTACCGGCGGATGTCCCGTACAGATAGATATTCCGGCATTTATCGGAAAGATCGCAGAGGGAGATTTTGCTGAAGCCTATAGAATTATCGCAGAATCAAGCTCGCTTCCGGCGGTATGCGGACGTGTGTGTCCTCAGGAAAACCAGTGCGAAAGCAAGTGCGTGAGAGGTATCAAGGGCGAGCCTGTAGCTATCGGACGACTTGAACGCTTCGTAGCTGACTGGCACAACGCACAGCCTGAAATTCTTGCCGAAAAGCCGGTATCAAACGGTCATAAGGCGGCTGTTATCGGTTCAGGACCTTCCGGTCTGACCTGCGCCGGAGATCTTGCTAAAAAGGGCTATGACGTAACTATTTTCGAGGCTCTCCACGTTGCCGGCGGAGTTCTTTCATACGGAATCCCTGAATTCAGACTTCCCAAGTCTATCGTTCAGAAGGAAATAGACTCGCTCAAGGCTCTCGGCGTAAAAATCGAGACAAACGTTGTTGTCGGAAAGACAGTTTCAGTGGACGAGCTTATGCAGAATGAGGGCTTTGAAACCGTATTTATCGGAACAGGCGCAGGTCTGCCGAGATTTATGAATATTCCCGGTGAAAACCTCAACGGCGTTTACTCAGCAAATGAATTTCTGACAAGAATCAACCTCATGAAGGCTTATAAGGAGAACAGCTCTACACCTATCAGAGCCGGTTCGAATGCCGTTATCGTCGGCGGCGGAAACGTTGCAATGGATGCCGCAAGATGCGCAAAGAGACTCGGCGCAGATGTTCATATCGTTTACAGACGTACTGAACACGAACTTCCGGCAAGAGCCGAGGAAATCGAGCATGCTAAGGAGGAGGGAATTGTCTTTAAATTCCTGACAAATCCCGTTGAAATAAAGGCAGACGAAAACGGCTGGGTGAAAAGCATTGTGTGCCAGCAGATGGAACTTTCCGAGCCTGACGCCTCCGGCAGAGCCAAGGCGGTTCCTATTGAGGGAGCTTTGATAGAGATCGAGGCTGACTGCGTTATCATGTCTATCGGAACTTCTCCGAATCCGCTGATAAAGTCCACAACAGAGGGGCTTGATACTCAGACATGGGGCGGTATTATCGCTGATGAAAACGGTCTTACATCCAAAAAAGGCGTCTATGCCGGCGGAGATGCCGTTACAAGCGCCGCAACTGTAATCCTCGCTATGGGCGCCGGAAAAAAAGCCGCCGCCGCTATGGATGACTATATGAAGAATAAGTAACTTCGGTTTTATGGTTATACTTTTATAGGAGTTTTTACATGCGTAATTGAGGAAAACCCTTTTTCAAAAGGGTTTTCCCGATAATACATGCAAGATTCTACAGAAGCAAATCCGTAAAGCCGGAGTTATTTATTTTTGCATCATCCATCTTGACAATGTAACAAAAAAGATGTATAATTAGTTTATAAATATAGACAGATAGGAGAAATATTATGGAGTTTATGGAAAACCGTGAACTTTCATGGCTTAAATTCAATAAAAGAGTTCTTGAAGAAGCGACTGACGAAAACAATCCGCTTCTTGAAAGAATTTCATTTTCTGCGATATACCAGAGCAATCTTGATGAATTTTTCATGGTTCGTGTTGGTTCGCTGACTGATACTGCCATTACGGATAAGACGAAGAAGGACAGCCGCACCGGAATGACTGCCGCTCAGCAGCTTGACGCTGTATTTACCGCTGTAAGAAGACTTCAGCCGGGCGTTGAGGAAGCCTACAGAAAAAATCTGGAGGAGCTTTCTGCATTCGGCTTTGAACAGGTCACTATGGAGACTGCAACTGACGATGAACGCACATTTTTGGAGCTTTATTTCAAACGTGAGATTAAGCCGTTCATTTCCGGAGTCGTTGTAAATGACGCTCTGCCGTTCCCCTTCCTCAAAAACAAGTCGATTTATGCCGTTGCGCAGCTCGGTTCAAAGAGTGACGTTTCAATCGGAATTATCCCCACAGCCTACGACCACGGCGAAAGAATGATTCCTCTCGGCAAGGGCGGCATGAGATTTATCCTTACAGAGGACGTAATTCTGCATTTTGCGCACCTTATGTTCAAGAATTACAAGGTGATAGACCGTGCACTTATAAGAATCACAAGAAATGCCGATATCATGGCGACCGGAAAGGGCGAGGAATTCCGCCGCAATATGGAGGAACTCGTTGCAAAACGCACGAAGCTTGCGCCTGTAAGACTGGAGATTTCCGATGATTTCTCCAACGACGCTCTTGATTATATCTGCAAAAAGCTGAAAATAAAGAATTCAAGAGTATTTACGTCACGAATTCCGCTTGATGTCTCGTTCCTTTTTGCATTACAGGAGCTTGACGACAGCGAGGAGCTTCACTACACGAAGCGTTCACCAAGAGTTCCGGCGGTGCTGTCGGAGAAAAAGTCCATGTTTTCACAGATAAAGGCGAAGGATATTCTCCTCAGCTATCCTTTTGAGTCGATGACGTCTTCGTTTATCAGACTTCTTCAGGAGTCCGCCGCTGACCCAAAGGTAACATCAATAAAAATCACGCTGTATCGACTTGCCCGCAACAGCAAGGTCATTGACGCTCTCTGTACTGCCGCCGAAAACGGCAAGGAAGTTCTTGTTATGATAGAGCTTCGTGCGAGATTTGACGAGGCGAATAATATTGAGTGGTCGAAGGTTCTTCAGGAAGCCGGAGTCAAGGTCATCTACGGACCGAGAGATTATAAGGCGCACTCGAAGCTTCTTCTCATCACAAGAAAGGCTGTCGGCGGCGAATTTGACTACGTCACCCAGATAGGCACCGGAAATTACAACGAAAAAACTTCTGCGATATACACCGACCTCATGCTTCTGACGGCAGACAGGGAAATTGCCGCCGATGCGGAAGCAGTTTTCAGCGGACTTTTAAACGGTACGTTTGTTGAAAATACGAATAAGCTTCTTGTATCGCCGCTTGCTCTCAGACCGCAGATACTCAGCATGATGGACGAGCAGATCGAAATTGCAAAAAGCGGCGGAGAGGGCTATATTGCGGCAAAAGTGAACTCTCTCTGCGACAAGGTAATTATAACAAAGCTTGCAGAAGCTTCTCAGGCTGGCGTGAAAATTGAGCTTCTTGTCAGAGGAATATGCTGTATAATTCCCGGTGTTGAGGGATATACAGAGAATATCACTGTACGCAGTATTGTGGGAAGATTCCTCGAACACAGCAGAATTTTCATTTTCGGCAAGGCTGGAAAGGAACAGAAAATCTACATCGGCTCTGCTGACTACATGAGCAGAAATACTATCCGCCGTGTTGAGGTTGCCGCTCCCGTTGAGGACGAAAAACTGAAAAAGCGTATCCGTGATATGTTCGCCGTGATGATGAAGGACAACGTCAAGGCTCGTATCATGCAGAATGACGGTACTTATATCCACGCTGAACGTAAGGACGGAGAGGAAATGCTGAACTCTCAGGAATATTTCTACGACGAGGCGTACAAACGCCTTGAGGATAAAAAGGCTCGTCAGGAACAGATGCGTATTAACCGCAGTAAGAGAAAACCAGCGAAAAAACGCAGAGTTACGAAAAATAAAAAGTAAATGAAAACAATATCGGGATTCCAAATGGCTGATAATCATTTGGAATCCCGTAATTATTTGTTTATATTGTAGAGGCGAACTATGTTCGCCCGTTGTTTTGCTCATTCAATTCTTTCATCCGTATGCACTATCACGATATCATCAAGCAGAATGAAATCGCTTCGTTTCACACGAGGTCTTTGCGGCGGTTCAGTCGGATTTGCCCGTGTATTGAAAACTGCAGTACGAGTCTGGGTTACAGACTGCGGAACTGCCTGAGTCATTGCGGGCATTCCATAATACGGCATGGCAGGCTGAGCCGGAGCATTATTTTTTCGTGATTTTTTCTCCTTGGCGATAATAATGCTCCACATAATAATATTTATCAGGACAAATGCCGCTGCTGCTGCGGCTATAACCATTAATTCATACTTTGTCATTGCTGTTCCTCTGATTTCAATATTCTGCTCTGAACATCACGGCAGAGATATTATCTGATTCTTTTCTGTTCTTGACTGTTTCAATAAGCTCACGGATTCTTGCCTGCATAGAGCTTTTGGTAGTGATACGCTTAGGCGAAAGTCCGTCGAAAATTTCTTCTTCGGTGATAACATGGCGAAAACCGTCTGAACATATCAGGTAATTCGTACCGCTTTCTATCGTTCCGAATTTTATTTCCGGAGTGATATCGCCCGAAACGCCGATACACTGTGTAAGAGCGTTTCGTCTGGGATCAGTTTTAGCCTGTTCTGCGGTCATCGTACCTCTTTTTACCTCACGGTTGACAAAGGTATGATCTTCCGTAAGCTGTTTTATGTGATATGAAAGCTTGTAGATACGGCTGTCGCCCACATGAAAAGTCATCATCTGATTATTTACGGCAAGAATTCCGGTTACAGTTGTACCGAGCTGAACGCCGTTTAATCTGCCGTAGTCAATTATGCGGGAATTAAGCAGTTTCAGTCTGTTCAGAACGCTTTGACCGGCGTCACGCCAACTCCAGTTTTCGAGTTCATAAGCAAGCTCGTAATCGAACCAGTCAGAAAAACTGCGGATAACCTCAGCGCTGGCGAGTTCTCCCTTAGAAAGACCGCCCATACCGTCGCATACCATAACGAGGGCAGCTTTTCCCTGTTTGGTTTCAGCGTTTTTCACGCATACGCTGTCCTGATTAACTTTTTTTGTAATGCCGATATCCGTTTCGGCGGCAACAATATATTTCATTTGAATTACTCCTGTAAATCAAGTTTTAAAGCGTAAAGAAGTCGAATTCCTCGTTAGCGAGTTTAATAATATCGCCGCTGTTGATCTTTGTTTCGTTCATAGGATATATAACGGAGCCGTTTATATAGGTTTTGTTTGTAGAATCGTTATCAACGATATAAAAGCCGTCAGGTTTGAGCATGATAGTTGCATGAACACGGCTTACAGCCTTATTTCCGGTAATGCATCCGTTTACTCGTGCACGTTCCTTGCCGATAACGAAAGTTTCCTTGTTGATAAGTATAACTTCGCCGTTTGAACGTCTTGTAAGCTTTGCCGGCGGCATAGGCTCAGGTTCAGCCGGAACTACTGGTACAGGTTCCTCTTTCTGTGTGATTTCGGAAGAAACTGGTTCTTCGATTATCTCTGGAGCAATCACAGTTTCAGCCGGAGCTTCATATACATCTTCCTTTGGTGAAAAGTCAGAGAGTGAAGGCTGTTCGGGAATCTGAGGAGCAATTACGGGTTCTTCCGGAACTGCATACATATCTTCTGAAGAAAGTACAGTTTCATTTGGCGAAAAGTCAGAAAGTGAAGGCTGTTCAGGATTCTGAGGAGCGATTTCCGGTTCAGCCGGAGGTGTATATATATCCTGTCTTGGTGAGAAATCAGAAAGAGAAGATCTGTTAAGCGTCTGGGGAGAGGACATAGTTTCAACAGGAGCTGCATACATATCATCTGATGCGAGAACAGTTCCGCTTGGTGCAGATTCAGTCATTGATGGCTTTTTGCTGATCGGAGGTTCAGCGGCAGCAGGCACCGGAGACCCCAGCGGATCATTGAACGGCATACGCATAACAATATTGTATGTAGCCGGAGATACATTGAGGATATATCTTTCGATATCGTTGACAGAGAATGCCGGAAGACGGCCTGCATAGGCGATAAATCCGCCGATTGCAGCCTGATCCTGCGGAGAAGAATACTTCAGCATAGAGCATATTTGTCCGAAGCAGCGCATGAATCCCTGATTAGGTGACTGAGAATTGATTATCGGCTGATAAACAAGATAAAGTTCGCCTGTATTCGGACTGATAGTGATATAATCGGGGTCAAGAACGATCATTGACGGATCAAGATTGACAGAAACTATCATTTTGTAGGCTTCGAGGAGATGAGCAATGATGATATAGAACTGCTCCTTGTTTATGGGATGACGCAGAAACTGACTGAGAGCCATTCCCTGAGCGCCGGAGTAGATGATTCCGCCGCCTTTGTCAGCAGCCGGACGAAGAAATCCCTTGATATAATTTCCGGCTAAATATCCAGCCATACCAGAATTTATCTGTTCAGTAGAGACAAGCTTGAGCGTAATGCTTACCTGTCCTTTTTTATTGATATATTTTAATTTAGACATAAAAACACTTCCTTGTGATTAATTTTTCGTATGATTCTATTAGTATTATTATACAATATAAACAAGCGAAAGTCAAGATATTGCTCCGCCAAGTATGTGTAAAAAATATATAGGCAATGTAGGGTGCGATGCCCACATCGCACCGTAAACATATTACATTTATAACGGGCGGATGTAGGCATCCGCCACTACATAAAAATATGTTTGCCCACGAAAATTTTACACATACCTCCGCCAAGTATGTGTAAATTTGGTCTTTACATTTTCAAGCTAAAAGTGTATAATATAAATGTATGCGAAAAAATCTCCGGCAATCAGGAGATTACAAATAAAATCAAAGAAAGAAGTGTACTCTGTATGACAAAAATCACGATTTTTTCCGGATTTCTTGGCGCCGGAAAAACTACTCTTATCAAAAAGCTCATTTCTGAGGGATATAAGGGCGAAAAGCTTGTGCTTATCGAAAACGAATTCGGTGATATCGGCATTGACGGCGGATTTCTTCAGGATGCCGGAATTGAGATAACTGAAATGAACTCCGGCTGTATCTGCTGCAGCCTTGTCGGAGATTTCGGAAAGGCTCTGGAAAAGGTTCTTGCCGATTATGCTCCCGACCGTATTCTTATCGAGCCGTCCGGCGTTGGAAAGCTCAGCGACGTTATCCGTGCCGTTCAGAATATCGACGCTCACGATGTCATTCTTGACGGCTTCACCACTGTTGTTGACGCAAAGAAGTGCAAGATGTATCAGAAGAATTTCGGTGAATTCTTCAACAATCAGATAACATACGCAAGCTGTCTTATTCTCAGCCATACAGACGGACTTTCCGAAGAAAAGCTTGCTGAGTGCGTTCATCGCCTGAAGGAGCTTAATCCGGCTGCGCCTATCGTTACTACCGATTGGGATCAGCTTACAGGAAAGCAGCTTGTTGACGCTATGACGCAGAAAGATACACTCGACAACGAGCTTGAAACGCTTCTTGCAGAGACTCATCATCATCACCACCACCATGACCATGACGAGAACTGCACTTGCGGCTGTCACGATCATGAGCATGAGCATCACCACCATGACCACG
>JAFXEJ010000009.1 GCA_017513795.1 Ruminococcus sp. | reverse complement strand
GGTCGTTACTCGGTTCTTACCGCAGTAGGTCTTCTTCCTATCGCAGTTGCGGGAATTGACATTGATGCAATTATGCAGGGTGCGGCAGATGCAATGAAAGCATATGCAACAGATGACATTGAAAACAATGATTGCTATAAGTATGCAGCTCTCAGAAACATCCTATATAGAAAGGGCAAGTCTGTGGAAATGCTCGTTTCCTATGATCCCAGCTTTGTTATGATGTCTGAGTGGTACAAGCAGCTCTTCGGCGAAAGCGAAGGCAAGGACAACAAGGGCATTTTCCCGTCATCAGCTGTATTCTCTACTGATCTTCACTCAATGGGACAGTACATTCAGGACGGCGCAAGAATTCTCTTTGAGACTGTTGTTGACATCAAGAATCCCAAGACAGATCTCTTCCTTGAAGCAGACGCTGAAAATCTTGACGGACTCAACTTCCTTACAAACCAGAATATGTCTGTTGTAAACAGAAAGGCATTCGAGGGAACAGTTCTTGCACATACAGAAGGCGGTGTTCCGAATATTATTCTTGAGCTTGAGGATACTACAGAAGAAAGCATCGGCTACATGATCTATTTCTTTGAAAAGGCTTGTGCTGTTTCTGGCTACGTTCTCGGTGTAAATCCCTTTAATCAGCCCGGCGTTGAGAGCTACAAGGCAAATATGTTTGCACTTCTTGGTAAGCCCGGGTATGAGGGAGCAAAGGCTGCTCTTGAAGCAAAGCTCGGTTAATCCGGAAATATGCTCTGTCTGACGTGAGTCAGGGACAGGCATTCAATATATTAAAATGCAATAAAATAATCACAATGCCATACGGCAATGGAAGGAGTAATTATGATTAAACTTATTACCGGTAAAAAAGGCACAGGAAAAACTAAGATCCTTATCGAACAGATCAATGACGCTGTAAAGTCAACAAACGGAAATATCGTTTGCATTGAAAAGGGCGACAATATCAGACGTTCCATCAGTTTCAGAGTAAGATGGTGCGATACAGAAAGCTTTGCAATTGAAAATTTTGATGCTTTCTATGGTTTTGTAGCAGGTATGCTCGCTGGCAACTTCGACATCAAGGATGTTTTTGTTGACGGTATCCTCAAAATCGGCGGCAGAGATTACGAAGCACTCGGCAATCTCTTTGAGAAGCTGGACAAGCTCACAGGCGATGAGGCTAATGTTATTTTCACTGTTTCTGCTGACAACGATGAGCTTCCTGAAAGCGTAAAGAGATTTATCAAGTAAGATTCTGTCTGAAAAATAATACTTTTTTATACCAAACTATTGACATATTATGCCTT
Source organism: Ruminococcus sp. (assembly GCA_017513795.1). GTDB lineage: Bacteria > Bacillota > Clostridia > Oscillospirales > Ruminococcaceae > Ruminococcus. The sequence continues at coordinate 2,332 of JAFXEJ010000009.1, read as the reverse complement.
TTGGTGTATAATATATTTTGTGATGCTCTTAAGGATTTGAGATATGAAGATTAATTTAAAACAGATTTTCAATATTGTTGGTGAGTCGAAGGATATTGAATATGATATAGAAGCGGAAGAACTATCCGGAATAAAAGGTTACGAATTTCCTTCTCCTGTTAAGGTAAAAGGTAGGATTTATAATCGTGCCGGTATCGTTAATCTTGAATATTCCGTTGATTTTTCCCTTATGATTACCTGTGACAGGTGTCTTAAAGAACTGATCAGGAATCATCATTTTGATTTCGACCATGTTGTTGTTCCTTCTTTGAGCGGCGATAATGATGATTATATCGTTGCTGAGGGCGAGAGCATTGAATTGAATGAAATTGCTGTTACGGATCTGCTTCTGCAGCTTCCTACAAAGAATCTTTGCAGCGATGACTGTAAGGGGCTTTGTATGGTTTGCGGCTGTGATTTAAATGAATCCGAATGCAATTGTCTAAAAAACTGAGCAGTGATGCTCCTTAAGGAGGTGCCATAATGGCTGTACCGAAGAGAAAAACTTCTAAGGCAAGACGTGATAAGAGACGTTCTGCTGTATGGAAGCTTGATGCACCCGCTATGTCCAAGTGCGATAACTGCGGCGCAATCAAAGCTCCGCACAGAGTCTGCAAAAACTGCGGTTTCTATAAGGGCGTTGAAGTTCTTAAAATGGACGCTGAATAATTAATCAGCTTTACACGACCAATGAGAAGGAGAGGAGGAGTATTCCTTCTCTCCTTTTTAACATGGAGCGATAATTATGGTGACAATTATGAGTGTTATCCCTGGTTCTGCAGCAGAAAAATGCGGTATATTGCCAGGGGATATTCTCGTTAAAATAAATGATAATCCTATAAATGATGTTCTTGACTATATGTATTATGCTGCTGAAAGCTCTTTGAATCTTAAATTACAGCGCAATACAGACATCATTGATGTGGATGTTTTCAAAAACGAATATGATGATCTCGGACTTGAGTTCGAGACCTTTCTCATGGACTGCAAGCAATCCTGCCGGAATAAGTGTGTGTTCTGTTTTATTGACCAGATGCCTCCCGGTATGAGAGAAACCCTCTATTTCAAGGATGATGATGCACGTCTGTCATTCCTTCAGGGAAATTATGTCACACTTACGAATCTTGAACAAAAGGACATTGACCGTATCATCAAAATGAAGCTGAATATCAATGTTTCAGTTCATACAACAAATCCGGAACTTCGTGTAAAAATGATGAATAATCGTTTTGCCGGTGAGAAACTTGAATATATCCGTCAGCTTGCGGAAAACGGCATTATGCTGAATTGTCAGATAGTATGTTGTCCGGGACTTAATGACGGTGACGAACTCAGACGTTCTCTCAGCGATTTAGGTCAGCTTATGCCCAATATTTCAAGTATGGCTGTTGTTCCGGTCGGATTATCACGTTTCAGAAATGGTCTTTATCCTCTGACATCGTTCACAAAGGAAACAGCGGGGGAGACTATAGATATTATTGAGGAATTTCAGGCTGAATTTCTTGAGAAATTCGGTACAAGAACTGTATATCCGTCAGATGAATTCTATCTCATTGCAGAGAGGGAACTTCCGCAGGCAGATTGTTATGAGGATTATCCTCAGTACGAAAACGGCGTAGGAATGCTCCGTTCTCTTATAGAAGAATTTGAAGATGCACTGGAAAATACAGAATATAATGGTCAGAAACGGAATATTTCCATAGCAACTGGGTATTCTGCTTTTGATACAATAAAGAAACTTGCGGAAATGGCAGAAGCCAGATTTCCAGAGCTAAGATGCAGAGTATATGCGATCCGTAATGACTTTTTCGGCGAAACCATAACGGTTGCCGGTCTTATAACGGGACAGGATCTCATTTCTCAGCTTAGCGGAAAGGAACTTGGAGATGACCTTCTGATATCATCTTCAATGCTCAGAAGCGGTTCTGATGTATTTCTGGATGATCTTACTGTTCCGGAAGTCTCACAGAAGCTTGGGGTTTCTGTGACAGCCACAAATAATGACGGATATGATCTGCTTGAAGCAATGTTAGGTTATAACAATTCATGATAACAGCAGACAAATCCAATGGCATAAATATAGAAAGGAGATGTTCAATATGGCAATACCGATAGTTGCGGTTGTGGGACGACCTAATGTAGGAAAATCCACACTTTTCAACAAGCTTATCGGTCAGCGTCTTTCCATTGTTGAGGATACACCTGGAGTTACCCGTGATCGTATCTACTCAAAATGTGAATGGAGAGGAAAAGAATTCATGGTCGTTGATACGGGAGGTATCGAACCTGACAG
>JAFXEJ010000118.1 GCA_017513795.1 Ruminococcus sp. | reverse complement strand
GTTCCAACAGCTGAGCTTGCTGAACTTTCCCGTAAAATACAGGATGATTTAGGTTATAACCAATTTATTCTTCATCTTGCTTCAAGCGGTGATGCAAAAAGTACTTTAATTGACCTCCACACCAATGTCAAAGGCGACGCTAACGACGACGGCAAGCTTGCACTGTCAGATGCTGTTGCAATCATGCAGACGGTAGGAAATCCCGACACCTACGGACTGACAGCACAGGGCGAATACAACGCTGATATCGCCGGAGACTTTGACGGAATCACAAACCTTGATGCTCTTACAGTACAGAGAAAGCTTCTGAAGCTTGAATAAATGTAACTGAAAATAAATTTCAAGGAGGAATCACTATGAAAAAAATTATAGCATTACTCGCATCACTTTCGGTTTTATCTACAATGCCTGCTTCTTTTGCCTCTGCTCTGTTTTTTGAGGATACCTATAAATACTTTGAAATCACAGAAGATCAGATTGAAGAATATGGATATACAATGTACAGTCTTGACAAGACATATAAAACAGGAAAGTATGAAAAGGAAGGCAGCTATTTTGATGGCTGTGACCTTTACCATAATCACTATGAATCAGAATATGATTTTATAGTAGAAAACGAGTACTATCGTGATACAAAGGAATTGATTGATCGTGATTATATAGTTGTTCCAGCTGAAAAAATTGAATCGTTCTGCCATAATGTAACAGTTAATTCATATAAATTTATAATGAAGCCTGAATTATATGATGTCAAAATTAATCTGAACACAACGAAGAGCTTCTATGGAGAAACATATGAAGTAGATTTGTATAAAAGTAATGGCATGAAATGCAAGGTAGTATCCAACTCGGATGCTTCACCTATCGACTTCGATAAGCTTAATGAGATTGCCCCTGAAATCATGCACGAAATTAGTAAATCAAAAACAACAGAACAGGGATATGAGTTTTCTTACAACTTCTACACCGAACATCAGCTATATGACATCAACGGAACACTTCTCACATTCAAAAGATACACTTTAGATGAAGAAACAAGGGATAAGATTCTCGCGTGTGCAAGCGATCATATGATAAGCTTCAGAAGCAGTCATTCATACGATATATACAGATTTTTCGTTGACGAGCATCATTCCGTTGAGCATGAAAATGTAGAAAAGGCTAAGGTTATCTACGATAAGTACGGCATAAGCTTCACAATTCCCGGTTATGATGAGAGTTACAACATCATTGATGAAGAAGCAGCAGGAGAAAAGGCTGTACTTATTCCCGATGAACCGATTGAGGGCATTGTGTTCTTTGAGATTCTCTGTGAATTTGCCGATGAGGGTATAGCAACTACAGCACAGCCAAAAGAAGATATGGAGGCATTGTACTACAATGAACCAGAAGTAGAATTGGTAGCTAATGTCAAGGGAGACGCTAATAATGATGGAAATCTTGCACTTTCTGATTCTATTGCTATTCTTCAGACTGTAGGAAATCCTGATGAATACAGACTTTCTGCACAGGGCGAATACAACGCTGATATCGCCGGAGACTTTGACGGAATAACAAACCTTGATGCTCTTACAGTACAGAGAAAGCTTTTGAAGCTTGAATAAGTATTCAGCAAAATAAGAGGAGCGTTTTACATAACTCCTCTTAGATAAAATATTCCGGCATTGATTTGCCGATATAAGGATAATTGACAACTCTATCCTATTTGTAAAGCGGTTCGTATAGCACAACGAACCGCTGTATTTTTTTGAAATTAATCGGTTGTTTTTCTTTTGATTTTATGTTATATTATAATTATACCATATATTAAAGAAAGGAGTTTTTCTTTTGGCAAGTACAGCATCACAAGAAGTCTTACAATTCTGCGAAAAATATAATATACAACTCAATGAACAGCAGACAGCTGCTCTTGAAGCAGTTAACGGTGCAAATCTTCTTATAGCTGTTCCCGGCAGCGGAAAAACAACTATATTGGTAGCCCGATTAGGATATATGATTTTATGCAAGGGTATTTCTCCGAACGAGATACTTGCTATGACTTATACGACTGCTGCCGCCGCAGATATGAAGGAACGATTTGCGTCAAAATTCGGAAATACTCTTGCTGACAGACTACAATTCAGAACTATAAACTCTGTATGCCATGAGATAATTCAAAGATATAGCCGATATTCAAACAAAATCCCATTTTCCATGATCGAAGAAAATGATAGGATATCAATTATAAAAAGAATATACAGGGAAATTACTGATGAATTTCCAACAGATGTTGATGTTCAGAACGCAGAACTCACATTAACATACATAAAAAATATGAGACTTTCAAAAGAGGAAATGAAGCATATTGAAACAGGCTCTCCATCCCCTGCTCAGTTTTACGAAAAATATGACAATGCCCTTAGAGGAGCAAGGCTCATGGATTTTGATGATCAGATGAGATATGCTATCCCTATTCTGCGTGATAATCCATTTATATTAAACTATTTTCAGTCAAAATTCAGATACATATGTGTTGACGAAGCTCAGGATACTTCTAAGCTGCAGCACTTTATAATCCGGATTCTTTCCCATAAGCATAATAATATATTTATGGTCGGAGATGAGGATCAGAGTATATATGGTTTCAGAGCTGCATATCCACAGGCGTTAATGGACTTCAAGAAAGATTATCCCGATGCAAATGTTCTTTTTATGGAAAGAAATTATCGTTCCAAAGAAGAAATAGTTTCTGCTGCATCGAAATTCATAGCTGCAAATAAGAACAGATACAAGAAAAAATTTCTCAGTACACAAGGAAATGGCGGCGTAATAAAGGCTATTACCGTAGCAGACAGACAGGAACAATACAACACCATCCTTGAAATATCAAGAAATGTCAAATCCTCAACTGCTATTCTATACAGAGATAATGACTGTTCTATCCCTTTACTTGATATGTTTATCAGAAACAGAATTCCTTACAGAATATCAAAGATTAAAGATACTTTCTTTAATCATCGCAGCGTTATTGATATAAAAGCATTTCTGTCTCTTGCTCTTGATCACAATAATGCAGAAGCGTTCATGCAGATTTATTATAAATGCGGTTTTGCATTCAATAAACAATTCGCCGCAAGTATAAAAAATCAGGCTTTACATACAGGAAAAACTATTCCGCAAATTATGAAAAAAGAGTCTGTAAGCAACACAAAACTCTATGCTCAGTCAATAGCTTTTGAAAAATTTCTTATTTCCATAAAAGCAAGCAGACCTTATGAAGCTATCGAAATTATCAACAAAAAATATGAAGGCTATCTCAGAAAAAACAACTTGGGTACAGGAAAGATAGATATATTAAAAAGTATAGCTAAGTATGAAAAGACAATAAGTGATTTTCTTAACCGACTTGACAAGCTTCCTGAACTTATCAGAGAGAACACTAAAGATAACGAAGAAGCAATTATTCTGTCAACAGTACATTCAGCAAAAGGTCTTGAATATGAGCGGGTTTATTTAATGGATGTTTTCGACGGAGTATTTCCTTCAGTTGAGCTTTCTGTTTCTTCTTCTCAAGCCGATAAAGAACTGTATGAAGAAGAACGGAGATTATATTATGTCGGAGTTACAAGAGCCAAAAAGGAGCTTTATCTATTCAATTTAGCTGATAAAAAATGCTCTTTTGTAAGCGAGACAGTACCTAAAATACTACCCGATGCGAACAAAAATACAGCTTCCATACCTGCACCTACAGCACCCAGTTCTTGTCATCGTCTCAGCTTAGGCGGAAACAGTAAGCGTACATCAGCACAAGCCCCATTATCTATATCCGAATCCTTAGCTGCAAAGGTTGTTATTGACGGCAGAATTTATACAATCGGTTCGCCGGTGCATCATAAAATCAACGGTAAAGGAAAAATTACAGAAATGTCTTTGATCGCCAATGACATTCGCAGACATCAAGTTAAAATAGAATTTCAAAATGGTAGAATCGGCAAATTTGAACTTGAAGTTCTTATCAAAATGCATTTACTGTCGCTGCAATAATATTTCAGACTGTTCAGAACATAAATTATTCCGCTTTAATAATAATAATCTGGAGTGACTACTATTTAGCCACTCCATTTTTACTGTATGCTATATATACGACGTAGTATAACGATAATTTAATAATTATTTTATCAATTCTATTGACTTCTTCAAAATATTATGCTATAATTTAAACAATCTTTTATTATAAAAAGGATAATTTTTATGCAATAGGGTGATGAATTGAATAAACAAAATGAAAAATTAATCGCAATGCTTACCAGGCTTTATGATTTTGAAAATAAAACAAACCCTGATATGCTTGCTAGAAATGCTGTCGATTATCTGAATGATAACAACATAAAATTACAGGAAGATATTTTTGTAAAGCTTATCAAAGGCGGTACTTATAAAATCAAAGAATACTACCTCGAAAACAGCCTTTTGCCCGATATACGAGGTGCAAGCTCTATCATTACAGGTGTACAGGAAGACATAATTCCTAAATATCTTAAAAAAGAAATCGGATTTGAATGCGTTCTTTATAATGGAGGCGGTAATCTTTTTGCAATTGTTCCTGACAGATGTGACACAACGCTTCCAATTAAGCTTGAAAAAGTGGCACAAGATTATCTTGTTACCGCTAATTCTGCCTATGCAATCAGTGATTCTATCAGGATTTCAGAATTACTGGGAAATAACTATAAAGCGCTTACTTTCGGTCTTGAAAACAAACTTAATGAACGTAAAAAATCAAAGATATTAAACAATATGGCTCCTCTCACACAGTTTAATAACGATCAAATCTTTAATTGCAATGTACAGGCTGAAAAGCTTGATAATGCGGTTAAATACTGTAAACACTGCCAAAAAAGACTTGCATATTATAAAAAGAACGGTGAATGCATCTGCGGAGGTTGTCTGCATAAAATCAGCGTAAACCGTGAACAAAAGCTTAACTACTATAAAGAATACAAAAATTTCATCATAAAACACGGCAATAATATGAAATTAAAAATATGCAATAATTTTACTGATGTTGACAGAGACTATATCGCTGTCGTCTACGCTGACGGCAATAATATGGGCGGTATTATTCAGACAATAGAAAAAGTTAACGAAATGATGGATTTCAGTGCATTTGTCAAAGAAAAAATGCCTGAAATAGTTTATAAAAGTCTCTATGAAAGAGAAATAAGTAATGTTGTATTTACTGCGCTTGGCGGCGATGATATTTTTATCATCGTTCCTGCAAATAAATCTATACGACTTGCAGAAAAGCTGATTGAAGAATACAACAGGGTATTCAAAGAAAAGTATCCCGAAAGCAACTCTACACTTTCTGTCGGAGTATGTATTGCCAAACCTAAAACTCCGGTCAAGTCTATGCTGGAAGCAGCTGAGGATGAACTCTCAAAAGCTAAGCAGCTTGTAAAAAACACTAATTGCAACGGTAGTCTTTCTTATGTTATTTTTGATAGTTATGAAGGAGTTTCAGGCAACAGAGGCAGATGGACACTTCTCCCCTATTCACTTGAAGCAGCTAAAGTGATACTTAAAAAAGCAGATGAACTCAGAAATAAAACACGGATAAACAATCTTTCTGAAGCTTTCCATAAATCTGAAACAGATACAGAAGCAAATCTTTTTTATGAATATACAAATGCTAAAAGCTCAAAAAGAGATCGGATATATATACCTAAGAGATTTGGAAGATTTAAACTTGAAAATGGATTTTACAAGAATACTATTGATGAATCAGACAATAAAACTTACAGTATATGGGACGATCTTCTTGATTTAATTGAATTCGGAAAATAAACAGGAGGAGATGCTGTGAAAAAGATATATAATATTTCGGTAACATTGCGTTCTGCTCTGCATATCAACGGCGGAACAGCTCCCGACAGACATCGTGTGACTATAAAATCAAATAATAAAGCGTATATTCCGGCAACATTATTTAAAGGTATGGTTCGTGAAAATTTTGAAAAGCTTATTAATATTCTTTCAGAGGATGAGAAATACAAAAATCTGAAAATGAATAAATGTACCGGCAAAGCTAAAGCGAATGAGCCTTGTTCATGTCCTGTCTGCACAATGTTCGGAAAAGCAGGTTTCCAGCTTTCACGAATATACTTTGATAATCTTGAAACATCACAGGAAATAACTTATTCCACCCGTGCTAATGTTGCAATTGATCGTTTTCTTTTAAAAGCAAGAAACAAAGCATTAGTATTTTCTGAAACCGTCAATCCAAAGGACAAGAAAAATAATCCTGTTGTCTTTAATGGTCAGATTACAGCATGGGTTCCTGAACAATATGGCAATGAAATTTTAGTGTGTCTGACCGATGCAATAAAAATGATAAAGACAATCGGTCTTGGAAAAAGTCGTGGTCTTGGTTTTGTGGAGGTGAGTGTCTATGAAGCAAAAAGTTAATTTTGAACTTTTACAGCCTGTTATGTGCGGAGGAGTTCGTATCGAAAAAAACTTTTTTGAATCTGAAGCATTTATAAGAGGCAACGTTATTCGTGCTGCATTTGCCACACAGATACTTCTTGAATGTCCTTTTGCAGATCGTAAGTCTTCTGAAGGTAAATATAATTTTATCGAAATTAAAGATGCAGACGGCAGATGCCTGGATTGCCGATATAATAAGATCTGCAATTCATTCGGAAATATGACGTTCTCCTGTGCTTATCCCGAAAACAGTATCCCTGCTCCATTTACAGCAAAAAAATGCAAGAAATGTGATACTAAGCACAAAATCAAGGATATACTTGTAGAAAGCGGCATGATTGTCTGTGATGAATGTAAAGCAAATAATGCTAATGACATTGCACGCATGGAAAACTTAAAGGGGCTTATCTGTCAAGATGGAGAAAAATTTGTTTCTTTAAAAATTCCTATGACTTTATCTACTCATACTGCTATCAATTACCACTCTCATACAGCTGCTGACGGCTCACTGTTTTCTATCAAAGCAATAGAAAAAGGGCAAATTTACACAGCTATAATCGATGACTGCGGAACGGATATGCTTAATATATTTGATGTAATATATGCAGGCAAATATTCATCATGCGGTTTTGGCAAAATGAAAATTATTGATCTTCAACCTGTTTCAGATTTCAGTATGTCTGATATAAAGGAACGAATTGAAAATTTCAATATCCGATTCAATAAGCATAATCTGGTATCTGTTCTGCTAATTACAGATATGCTTCCTCTGGAAACAGATATTTCCGATAAAGTACTGACCAATGAGGAATATCTGGAATACTGGCAGAAATCTATATTCGGCACTAATGAACTTCCGTTTTCAATCTCCAAAATATACACTGAAACTCAGCTCTACAGCGGTTTTGATACTTCAAAAAGCTGGGGCAATTGGAAACAAACAACTCCCGACTTATTATTAAAGAAAGGTACATCTCTACTGCTTGAAATAAAGGAAAACTGCTTCGATGAAGCAATTGAAATTCTTACTAAAATGCAGAACAACGGTATTGGCAAAAAAACTCAGGACGGATTCGGACAGGTTGAAATCTGTCATCCGATTCATTGTACAGGGGTGAAATAAGAATGAATATAAAAGAAGAAATAATCAAAATAGTAACTGATATGGAAAATCAAATCGGCACAGAAATAATGGGAGATTTGTTCAAGAAAGAAAGCACAAGCAGCAAGGATACAAAAATCGGCTCAAACCAGTTCCGTGATATAGCTTCAATGTGTGCCAAGGCTGAATCATATGTTGAAATCGAACTTATGATAAAATACAGCATAGCCAAAGCAAACAAAGGAGAATCCTGGAAATTGATATGCAGTAATAATAAGATTTTCGGTGATATTATTCTTGATTCTATGAATAAGGTAACCAAAATAGATGAAACTAAAATTCTTGAAAATATGGAATTATTCTTCGGTTATCTCTACTGGCAGGCAAGAATATGGGCTGATAGATACAGCAACGATTCAAACAAAAATAAAAACCATAACAATCGGATGCCTGACAAACAATATAGACATGCTAACAGAAGCTAATATAAGGAGTATAAAATATGCTTTATAATCGTTTTGAAAACAGAACTGTTATCAACGGAATTATCGAAGCCGTTGACCCTATTCATATTGGTGCTTCCACTAAGGAATCGCTGAACCCTGTAGATATGGATGACCACGTATTAAAGGATTCCAACGGAAATCCAATAATTCCCGGCTCTACTATAAAGGGCGTTGTAAGAAGCAGATTTGAAGCTGTCATGCTTTCTCTCGGAAAAAATGTCTGCAATATTTTCAATAATAATGATAAAAAATGTGCAGATAAAAATACCATTTATGAGATTAACAAATCAAAAATTTCTGATGAGGAAAAAGCAAAAAAGCTTTACAACAAAAGCTGTGATGTATGCAAACTTTTTGGCGGACGTGCTATTGCAGGTAAGCTTCGCTTTAAGGATTGCAGCTTTATAGGCGAAAAATGTGCTTACGAGAAGCGTGACGGTGTTGGTATTGACCGTGTCACAGGTGCTGCCACTTGTGGATTTAAATATAATTTTGAAATTATTCCAAAAGGAACCTGCTTTGATTTCACGCTTATAGCAGAAAATCTTGATAAACAGCAGATGAAATATCTTGACTTTATCATAAAAATGCTTGAAGGAAACTCTATTGCTGAAAGCGACTACCTTTCTGTTGGCGGAAAAACCACAAGAGGTCTTGGAAGAATCAAGCTCAAAGATATTAAAAGGACCACCATTGACAGAGAAGAATTAAAAAAGCAAATGCTGAAGCAGCTGGAGGTGTAAAGCAATATGCGATTTGAAAAAATAATCTGCGAAGCATATGGCTCTTTTACTATATCTGCTAACGGTCCTATGATAATCAGAAGTACTGTTAATACAAAGCTTACACCTGAAAATGCTGACGCAATCTTTATTGAAGGTGCTGTAGATGAGAAAAACAATGCTTTTCTTATTCCGGGAAGCAGTATAAAAGGCGTTGTGCGTCATTATCTGACTAACGGCTATAACGATGATGTGATAGAAAATCTCTTTGGCAAAGTCAAGAAAGGCGCTTTAAAAAGCAAGATTTCTTTTTCTGATGCCTTTGCAGATATGTCTACAATAAAAACATCTATGCGCTATCAGACAAAGATTGATGCTATTTCGCAGGGAGCTTCAAAAGGCTCACTCAATAGTATTCTTGCTGTAACACAGGGAGATTTCAAATGCGATTATCGTATAAGAAATTTTTCTGCCGATGAATTGGAATTATTCATCAGAGCTATAAAAGCATTTGATTCAGGTGAGATTTGTATTGGAGGACGTATTAGCCGTGGCTATGGTATGGTTCGCATAAAAGATTTCAATATTGTCATCTCCAATGGTTACAATGAAAATCTTGAACCGAAAATCATTCTGAAATCCCAAAATGTCACCGAACTGGAAAAAGCAATACCTGAAATAAAAGCAAAATTTTATGAAAGCTGAGGTGAACTGATATGGATTATAATGATAATATAAATAAAGATATATCAAATTACGCTTTCGTTCAGTTTATAAAACCTGAAACTTTCATAGCAGATTCTAAAAAAAGGTTCAGCGGATATATCGAAATAGAACTCTTAACAATTGATAATCTTTTTATCGGAAGCGGTATGTCTTATTTTGATGGCACAAATTTTTACGCTACCACATTGCAGGAAAACGGTAAACTTATTATACCCGGCTCATCGCTTAAAGGGGCTGTACGCCATATCAGCCGAGCTGTTTCACCAAGCTGTATTCCTGATACAGAAGAAGATCAATTACGCAATGAATATCACATGGAATGCAACCTTAATAAAAAGTGTATAGTCTGTGATATGTTTGGTATGATGTCTAAAGCAAGCAAAATCAGATTTACTGACCTTATTTCAGAAAACGGAAAAACAGTGAAGGTAAAAGTTCCTACCCAGTTTGAACCCAAAAAAAATTCAGAAAAATATAAAGATGACTGCATGTTTTTTGGTTATAAATTTTATTATACCAACTGTAAAAATAGAGATATCCCTAAAGATGAATCAATTGAAGCTATTATGGAAAATACATCTTTTACAGGAAAAGTTTTCTTCAAGGATCTCTATAAAGAAGAATTACAGCTTCTGATGTTTGCACTTTCATTCAGTGAACATATTTCCCTTAAACTCGGCAAATATAAAGCTGACGGTTTCGGAACCTGTAATATTTTCTGTAAAAAGCTTCTCATTGACGGCAAAGAGGAAGATGTTAAAAAGGCATATGATTACGCAATCGCTCATAAAGAATATGTAGATAAAATAGCAAAAGGTCAGATTAATAATTTATCTGATATTCTGCTAAGAAAAAAGTACAAGGAGGAATTGGGTGAAAACAAGAACTGATTTGTTGGATATTTGTTTTTCTCTTGGCATTTCTGCTGATGAGGAAAGTTTCTATCGTTTTGCTCATGAATATATCTTAGGAATCATACAGCGTGGCAGTGACAAATCTGAATTTTTCAATATTATTAATTATTGCTGCGATAATTCTGAAAATCCTGATGTTATAAAAAATTTCGGCATATCCGGAAACGCTCAAAACGGAGCTTCAATAAGGCTTGCAAACTGGTGTAAAAATATTCTTGGCAATTCAGAAATTGCACAGCTTGATATTTCCGAACTCAATATACTTATGGGCTACTGTTCAAGACAAGCGAAAATTAAAGAAAATGGTTTATAAGTATTGAACACCATCAAATGTCATAAAAACTTTTGGCGAATCTTCTTTTATTTAAAAAGCTGGTTCGCCATTTCTTCTTTTTGTATTATTAGTGTTATTTTTATAACTTTTGCACAAAAACACTTGACTTTTATTTCGATATGTGATATTATATAAGTGCGAACCTAAGAAAATTTTATAGCAATATGATGTTAAAAAACGGGGATTCGCACTCAAAAAAAGCTTATTTGTGCACAATATGTGAACAAAATACGCTTTTTCATCCTTTTTTTATTAGTTGCTGTCTATATATAGTATACTTCTGTTTTATATATACAATATATAGGGTTGCAACTCACACCCCTCACGGGGACTAAAACTTTTTTCTTCACAATATCTCTGTAAAGAGTTTTTAGGGTTGCAACTCACACCCCTCACGGGGACTAAAACGACACCGATTTTATTAATTTTTGCTGTGAGTGTTGCGTTGCAACTCACACCCCTCACGGGGACTAAAACT
>JAFXEJ010000117.1 GCA_017513795.1 Ruminococcus sp. | reverse complement strand
ATCGTTAGCTTTTTTAAGGTCGAGTTTTTCAACAGCCTGTTCTCTCATTTTATATTTAAGTATCTTTCCGGCAGCATTCATCGGGAATCCGTCAACGAAGTCAACGTATTTCGGGCACTTGTGCTTTGCCATACGCTCAAGGCAGAAAGTTCTGATTTCTTCCTGAGTAGAAGTTTCACCTTCCTGAAGGATAATGCAAGCCATTACTTCTTCGCCGTAATCAGCATCCGGAACACCGATAACCTGAACATCCTTTACCTTCGGATGTGTATAGAGGAAGTCCTCAATTTCCTTAGGATAGATATTTTCACCGCCACGGATGATCATATCCTTGATTCTTCCTGTGATCTTGTAGTAACCGTCAACAGAACGTCTGCGGGCGAGGTCGCCGGTATGGAGCCAGCCGTCAGAGTCGATTGCAGCAGCAGTAGCTTCGGGCATTTTGTAGTAGCCCTTCATGATGTTGTATCCTCTTGCAACGAATTCACCGTCAGTATCATCCGGGAGTTCTTCGTTTGTCTCAGGATCAACGATACGGCATTCTACGCCGAAAATAGGACCTCCTACAGTGTTTACTCTCTGCTCGATAGTATCAGTAGTCTTACTCATAGTCGTAGCGGGAGAAGCCTCTGTCTGACCGTAAGTGATACAGATCTCGGACATATTCATCTTTTCAAGAACTTCTTCCATAGTCTTGATAGGACAGGGAGATCCTGCCATGATACCGGTTCTCATGTATGAGAAGTCTGTTTTATCGAAGTCATCGTGACCAAGCATAGCTATAAACATAGTAGGAACACCATGGAAACAGGTGATTTTTTCCTTGTTGATGCATGCAAGTCCCTTTCTGGGAGAGAATCTTGTGATAGGAGACATTGTTACACCGTGCGTCATGGAAGCAGTCATAGCAAGAACCATTCCGAAACAGTGGAACATCGGTACCTGAATCATCATGCGGTCAGCAGTTGAAAGATCCATGCAGTCTCCGATAGCCTTACCGTTGTTTACAACGTTGTAGTGAGTAAGCATAACGCCCTTGGGGAATCCTGTTGTTCCGGATGTATACTGCATGTTGCAGACATCATGGATATTGATAGTTTTTCTTACCTTTTCAACATCGCTGTATGGAACTTTCTTGGAAAGTGAAACAGCTTCTTCCCAAGTAAAGCAACCGTTGTTCTTTGAATCAATGGTAATAACGTTCTTGAGGAAGGGGAGTTTTGCAGAATTCAGATGACCTGGCTCACATGTTTCAAGCTCAGGACAGAGTTCCTTGATAATATCTACATAATTTATATTTTTGATACCGTCAACCATTACGAGGGTATTTGTATCTGACTGTCTGAGCAGATACTCAGCCTCGTGAATTCTGTATTCAGTGTTTACGGTAACAAGTACAGCACCGATTTTTGTTGTTGCCCAGAAAGTGATATACCACTGAGGAACATTAGTAGCCCAGATAGCAACGTGATCACCTTTTTTAACACCCATTGCGAGGAGAGCTCTTGCAAATGTGTCTACATCGTCCCTGAATTCGGGGTATGTTCTTGTGTAGTCTAGTTCGGTATATCTGAATGCATACTGATTTGGGAAAGCATCGCACATACGGTCGAGAACATCAGGGAAAGTGTAGTTGATGATTTTTTCCTTAGGCCACGGATAGTATCCTGTACCCTTGATGCTTGTCTGGAGGGAGTGCTTGTGCTTTTTCTTGTATGGAGACATGTATTCAGCGTAGTGAGGGATAACGATACCGGCATCGCAGAGATCTTTTGACCATCTCTTTACCCATTCGAGGGAGATATATCCGCCGTAATTGATTGTATCGAGAGCCTCGATCATAGCCTTGACAGGGATATCACCGGTTCCGATGAGCTTGTACTCAACAGATCCGTTTTCTTTCATAACGCTGTCCTTGACCTGAACATATTTGATATATTCTCCGAGATTGGCAACAGTTGTTTCAGGAGATTCTCCGTTGTAGCGGAACGGATGGTGCATATCCCAGAGAGCAGCGACCTTACGGCTGTTTACGCTGTCGAGGAGTTTTGCAAGACGTGCGGAATCACTGTAAACACCGTTTGTTTCTACGAGCATAGTAACATTGTATTCTTCTGCAACAGGAACAAGCTCACGGAGAACATCAGCGATATAGTTATCGTCAACATCGCCGCCGGGAGCAGGTTCAAGGTCGCCGAGAATTCTGATATAGGAAACGCCGAGCTTGTTTGCAAGCTGTGCGTAAGCTGTTATTTCATCCTTTGCCTCGTTGATTTTATCCTTGAATTTAAGGCATGCACCGGATGCAAGACATGAGATCTCAATTCCGAGTGATTTAAGCTTTGCTACTGTGTTAGGAAGCTGTGCTTCTGTAAACGGCTGAGCTTTTACAGAAAAAATCTCATCACCGAGTCCTCTGATTTCAATACCGTCAAATCCAAAATCCTTCGCCATTGAGTAAATGTCAGACCATGACCAGTCAGGACAAGCGAGGGTAGAAAAACTAATTTTCAAGCAAATCATTCCTTTACAAAAAATATGAATACTTTATTATATCATATTTCGAATAAATGTGCAAGTATTTTTTCAGAAAAAACGGTGAATGGTACGATAAAAAATAATTCATAAAAAAATCCTTGATTTTCTGATGAATATGTTGTATAATTAAAGAAAAAATTTTTAGGATGATGAAAATGAGTAAAATTAATATAGGATTTATTGGTGCCGGAAACATGGGTGCTGCGATAATCAAGGGCATTGCTGGAAGTTCTTCTGCTGATAAGATCCAGCTTTATGTTTTTGATCCCGATAAAACAAAAACTGCGGCTCTGAGCGGATACGGAGTTATTGAGGCTTCCAGCGAAGCTGACCTGACTGCTAAATGCAGCTATGTATTTCTGGCAGTAAAGCCGCAGATAATTGAAACAGTTCTTGAAGCTGCTGCTACTTCAGCCGACAGTGAAAAGGTTTTTGTTTCCATAGCAGCCGGAATCACAGCAGAATTTATTGCTTCAAAGACTGTCTCTGATGCAAAGGTTATTCTTGTAATGCCCAACACTCCGCTTCTTCTTGGAGAAGGCGCAACGGCTCTTTCAAGAAATGATCGTGTAGCAGATGACGAATTCGAGTTAATACTTGATGTGTTCAGAACATGTGGTAAAGCAGCTGTCATTCCGATTGACAAAATGAAGGAAATAATTGCTGTAAACGGCAGCAGTCCTGCTTTTATATATCTTTTTGCAAAGGGATTTATTGAATTTGCAGAATCATCAGGAATAGATTCTGGAGCGGCAAAGGAACTTTTTGCACAGTCTCTTATAGGATCAGCAAAAATGATAACTGATTCAGGATATACTATTGATGAACTCATAAAAATGGTTTCATCTCCCGGCGGAACAACACTTGCCGGTCTAGACCGTCTTTATGAAGGAAAGCTTACAGACACGGTTAAAAATGCCTGTGAAAGCTGTACTAAAAGGGCATACGAGCTTTCAAAATAAGAAAGTGAATGAACTCCGCCTTGATTCAGGGCGGGTTCTAAATGTACAGGCTTCCGCATAACCTTTATCAGAAAGGATGATGCGGAATGAAGAGTATAGGCTATATCAGCAGCCAGAAAAGAAATTCTCTTATGGTCGTGCTGTATTTTGTTGCTGCCGCTGGAATTACAGTCGGAGCAGTATATCAGGTGATAAAATCTCCCGAACCGTCTGCGTGGATACATCAGTATTTTGCGCCGGTTTATACCGGAACAGATATGTTTGATTACATGTGCCGATGGTTTGGAGTGAGTGCATTTTTCCTGACTGCTGCATTTTTTAGCGGTTTTTTTGCATTAGGACAACCATTGGTATTCATGTTGATGTTATGCCGTGGATTCGGTGTTGGTGCAGCTGGAGCGGCAATGTATACTCTTCATGGTGGACATGCGGCAGCAGGGATGCTGATATTTGTTCTGCCTAAAGCAGTACCGGCTATAATGATATATTCTCTTGCCGTAAGAGAGGCACTCAGGGCTTCGTCTTACACACTCAGCGGATGGACACCGGAAGGCTTCAGAGAATATGAAAGGTCGGATATTAAATTTTACTGCATAAAATTTCTTGTATTGATTATTTTATCATTGATTATTTCAGCGGCAGATGCGGTTGTGAATTTCATATTTGCCGGCTGATAAAACGGAGGAATGTTTAAATTGGCTCTATTTGATTACGAAAGCGCAGGAGCGGGAATATCCAAAAATGCGCCGAGAAAAAAAGGAATCAGTCTTTTTTTTGATATTTTTTTTCGGAAATTCTGGAAGCTTCTTGAAGTAAATCTGCTGTACAGTCTTTTCTTTGTACCGCTTATTCTTGCATTAGCTTCGCTTGTATATTTATCAGATGTAAATATGGTTCTTTCTCTCGCAGCTACTGGAATTTGCTTGTTGACTTTTATGCTGACAATAGGTCCGGCAACTGCCGGAGTAATGAAAATCATGCGCTGCTATCTCATCGAGAAGCATACATTTATTGTTCGTGATTTTTTCAGAGCATTCAAACGAGGATATGCAAAGTCGGCAGTGGTTGGATTTATAGACTGTATAGTTGTGCTGTCGGTATACTCTTCTCTTAAAGTATATCCGATGATGGCTGAGACTTACAATACAAAATTAGTTTATGTGCCTATGACCATAACTCTCAGTATCGCACTTGTAGTATTGATGATGAATTTCTTCATATACCTCATGATCGTTGCTACAAATCTTTCACTGAAAAATCTTATAAAGAATTCATTTGCTCTGGCGTTTATTTCTCTTAAAGGGAATATTATTATTGTAGTTACAACAATAATTACGATATTTGCAATGATTCTTATTTTCTTATATCTGACTCCGGTATTTTGGATATTACTTCCGTTTTTTCCGGCGACATTTCTGCTGTTTGTAACTGCGTTCAACAGTTATCCTGTAATTCAGAAATATGTAATAAATCCGTACTATACAAGCATAGGAGAAATTAATCCAGAACTTATGAACACTTCTGAGGAAGAAACAATTTTTGAAGATATGGGTGGAAAGGAAGCCCCCATAGAAAAAAGAAAAAAAGGAAAAGCAAAGAAAATATCATAAAAAAATGCGGCGAAAATAACGCCGCTTTTTTGTTAAAAATATAAAAATAAGTGATAAATTGTTTTTTTTTGAAAAATACTGTTGACATATTTAGAAATTTGTATTATAATAAAAACACAGATATAAAACAAAAAGTAGAACACAAAAAAGAAGGAAAACAAAAACGATTATACTGTTCAAAACAGACGCAGATGTTTTTCTTTTAGTTGAATGAATTGAATGACAAACTGATGTCCCTATAAATATCGAGCGGTTACGGTACAAGTCATTACAGAATCGTATGCATTGTACTTGATTTATACGACGATGGTGACGCTGGGATTGAGGAATGTTGTGATAGGAATAAAGACTATGAGTGAAATGTAGGCGTCTTTTGTTGCATATCTTCTTGAAAACATAATATTTAATCACATATGATTTATTTTGACTGTCTGTAATGCGGAAATGATAAATGAAACTTACACTCTCGTACGGAGCAGGGTAATGGGAAGTTTATTGATTGCTGCGCTGCGGAATAAAAATGAATCGTGTGGGGAAACGGGACGAAGTATCATACGTTTTACGAATGCATTGAAGATGTTTTCACGGAAGGCTTTCGGACAAGGAAGAACCGTAGTTATCATAAATACTGACTGTGTTTATGCATAGGACATCTAAGGCATTGAATAGACGAAAAATGCGATGCGTTCTGGGAATGTTGTGCGTGATAGGGGAAGTGCGCTCTTTTGCGGACAGAAAATTGTGTAGAGAAACAAAGGAACAATAAGACAAAAGTAGAACACAAATTAAAGGAAACGAACAAAAAACAAAAAAAGAAGACAAAACAAAACAAACAAAAGAAAAAAATCAGGAGAAGATCCTGAAATTACAGAGAGAAAAACGGGAAACCGTAAAAGCCGTATCAAACGGCAAAAGTGCAGAACAAAAATATCGGAGGATAAAAAAATTGGCAAAAAGACGGCTAAGATGGAGTCGTGTCTTTATTGCAATGTGTGGACTGTCACTATCTATATTTGCAGTTGACGGGCTCCGAAGAGATGTTTTTGAAACAAAAAACGAAATTACTATTGAAGGCGATTTTGTCGAAAAAAATTCCGTAAATAACAGTGAAACAATACAGAAAGAAAGCACGGTTATTCTTGGAAACGGCGGCAGTCAGCCGACAACAGTCTTTGAAGGTGTTCAGAATCTTGGTTATTCTGAGCTCAGCGTTCCGCCTTCAAAGCTTAATTCAGGAGCGCTGGTTATAATTAACGACGAATATCCTGCTGACGGATCAGTTGCTTCTGGCATGGTCAGTCTGCTTAAAAATAAAAGCGAGGATTATTCACTGATAAACGAATCTATAAGGCTGAATGAAGAAGCTGTTGAAGCTCTTAACAGTATGATGGCGGCTTATCATGAAGCAACCGGACTTACAGATTTTGTTGTTTACGGTACTAATGATACTTTCACCGGAGAAGGTTCGTTGTGTCCGGAGTATTTTCCGGAATCCGTAACAGGGAATACAATTGATCTGGCTGTAACTGCATATGGTACACCTGTCGCTTTTGACGGAAAAGATGCAGAAGGCTGGATTCTGGATAACTGTCATAAATATGGTTACATAGTCAGATATCCGCATGGAAAGGAAATGGCAACAGGTCAAAAATTCTGTCCATGGCATCTTCGCTATGTAGGCATGCCTCATGCTACCTTGATGGCTGAAAAGGGGCTGTGCCTTGAGGAATATGTCGAATTCCTAAAAAATTATACTTATGGAAATGCACTTATTTATTCTTTTGATGATGTAGAATACGAAATTTACACATCTGAAGCAGTAGGTGAAACTGCTTCTGCTCGAGT
>JAFXEJ010000116.1 GCA_017513795.1 Ruminococcus sp. | reverse complement strand
TATTATGTTTCTGAGAGTGATTATTCTTCCGTTTATTTCATAAAGTATTACAGGGCTTCTGCCCTGTTTTTTTATGCCCGACTCTTTCTGACATATTTTTCAGGCTGTCCGCATTATAATAGTATTAAGGCAATACCGCACAAGGCATGACATAAAGCTTTGCTGTATTGCCTCCAGAATTTTGAAGGTGGGCTGAAAATATATGCAGACAATATATCTTGATGTGCTTATTATTCTGAATATTTATGTCAACTTCTTTTTACTGAAAATCACTTCTGCATTTACTCATTCTCCGCTCAAGACAAGCAGATGCATTGCTTCCTCTGTCTATGGCAGCGTTTTTTCACTCCTTATACTTATTCCTGATATCAGTGATCTGCTTGTGACTCTTATAAAGCTTGCTGCTGCCGTTACTATTGTTATGATTTCTTTCGGAATTCACGGAAAAAAACGGCTCTTTATCAATACAGCAGCATTCTTTTCTGCCAATTTTGTTCTTGCAGGAACTGTATATGCTGTATATTCATGGTTTTCTCCCGAATTCATGCACATGGAAAATTCATTTTTCTACATAGATTTTTCAATTACTATTCTTCTTGCAACTACCGCCGCAATGTATTTTGCGATTTCTGTTATCAGACGTTTTTCGCTGAGAATTACTGCTGATTCCGGCGACTACCGTGTATCTATCCGATACAAGGATAAATCTATACATCTATCCGGACTTGCTGACACTGGAAACGCTTTAACAGACCTTTTTACCGGAGTTCCTGTTGTTGTGTGTGATCCCGACAGCTTTACTGATATATCATCCGCTCCTGATAAGCTTCCAAAAGGATTCAGACTCCTGCCGTGCGGAACGGTATCAGGCAATGGTATGATACCTGTATTCCGTCCGGACGAAGTAGTTATCACAAACGGCGTCAGCGGCGAGAAAAAAATTGTAAACGTTATGATAGGTCTGGGAAAAAGCAGCGGAAAAGCTATCTTTAACCCGGATATATTAAAAAATTAAGGAGAACATTATGAAAATCATTAACCGAATCAAATCAAAGCTCATCAGTATCTTCACCGGAAGCGTTTTCTACATCAACGGACCGGATACGCTTCCGCCGCCGCTCTCAAAACAAGAGGAAGAAGAAGTCTTTCTCCGGCTGACAGAAAACGATCAGTCTGCCCGTGATACACTGATAGTTCACAATCTGCGTCTTGTTGTATATATAGCTAAGAAGTTTGAATCGACCGGCGTAGGTCTGGAAGATCTTGTATCTATCGGAACTATCGGTCTTATAAAGGCAGTCAACACATTCTGTCCGACTAAAAATATCAAGCTTGCTACATACGCTTCACGCTGTATTGAAAATGAAATACTCATGTTTCTGCGTAAATCATCACAGTATCGTAATGATCTTTCCATTGACGAACCACTTAATATCGACTATGACGGAAATGAGCTTCTTTTGTCCGATGTTCTCGGCACTGAGGAAGATATAGTCAACAAAGGCATAGAAACAGAGGCTGAACGTGAAATTCTTCGTGACGCAGTCGCAGGTCTTTGTGACCGTGAACGTGAAATCATGGAAATGCGTTTCGGATTGATTAACGGTAAGGAGCTTACTCAGAAGGAAGTGGCAGATCAGATTGGAATTTCACAGTCGTATATCTCACGACTTGAAAAGAAGATAATTAAAAAGCTTCGTGTAAAGCTTGAAAGCATTACATAATGAAAAAGGCTGACGTTTTTCACGTCAGCCTTTATTTTATGGTTCACATTCGATTGCTGTACCTGTTCTGAGACTTTCCTGACAATCAAGATATCGCTGATTAGAGCTTCCTCTGAACCGGATATTCCAGTCCTTCTGTGCAAGGATAAACGGACCGTCAATTAGAAAATCAGTAACTTCAAGCAGATCGTTCCAGTGATTTGTTTCACGTTCAGCCCAGAGCTTTTCAAACGTATATCCGGTATATGTGATAACATTCAGTCCCATTGCTCGGATTTGTTTTCCAAGATGCGCCAGTGCTTCTGCCTGACAGAAAGGCTCTCCCCCACTGAATGTGACTCCGTCAAGAAGCGGATTACTTCTTATTTTTTCAAGCAGCTCATCAGTATCAATAATTTTGCCGCCGCTGAAATCATGTGTATCCGGATTATGACATCCATCGCAGTGATGAGGGCACCCCTGAGTAAATATTGTAAACCTTATTCCGGGACCGTCAACTATAGAATCATTGACGGTTCCGGCGATTCTTAATTCCATTCTATCACCTTATACATCGTGCTTTATTCTGTCGGCTTCCTCAGTTCTTTTTGCATTATTGAATCTATCGAGGGTTCCTACAAGATAACCTGTGATACGGCGGATTCTGTCAAAAGCCACAGCATCTGTATGCTCTTTTCTTCCGCAGCAAGGACATGTATCACCGATTATTCCGGTATATCCGCAACAAGGATCACGATCAACAGGATGATTAATAGCACCATATCCGATACCGGATTCCTTCATGCAGCGAACGATTTTTTCAAATGCTGTAAGATTTTCAAGCGGATCACCATCAAGCTCGATATAACTGATATGACCTGCATTTGTAAGCTCGTGGTATGGAGCTTCAATCTTAATTTTTTCAAATGCGCTGATAGGGTAATATACCGGCACATGGAAGGAGTTCGTGTAGTAATCACGATCAGTAACACCTTCAATTACACCGTATTTCTTGGCATCCATGCGGACAAAACGACCTGAAAGTCCCTCTGCGGGAGTTGCAAGAAGTGAGAAGTTGAGTCCGGTTCTCTTTGATTCCTCATCAATACGGTTTCTCATAGCTGTGATGATCTCAATACCGAGATCACGGGCGTCTTCGTTTTCACCGTGATGTGAGCCGATAAGAGCTTTAAGGCACTCAGCAAGACCGATAAATCCAACTGAAAGCGTACCATGCTTGAGTATCTCACCTACAGTATCATCAGGAGAGAGCTTATCAGAATCTATCCATATTCCTTGTCCCATAAGGAAGGGGAAGTTTCTTACACGCTTCTGGCACTGAATCTCAAAGCGATGCTTGAGCTGTTCTATAGCAAGATCCATCATGTTTTCAAGCATATCGAAGAACTGTCCGACATTGTGATCTGCCTTGATTGCAAGACGAGGAAGGTTAATAGATGTAAAGCTGAGATTTCCTCTGCCTGTAACGATTTCTCTTGTGGGATCATATGTATTACCGATTACTCGTGTACGGCATCCCATATATGCAATTTCTGTATCAGGATTGCCGTCTTTGTAGTATCTCAGGTTATACGGAGCGTCGATGAATGAGAAGTTGGGGAAAAGTCTCTTTGCAGAAACTCTGCAAGCAAGCTTGAAAAGATCGTAGTTAGGATCGGTAGGATTATAGTTTATGCCATCCTTGATCTTGAAAATATGGATAGGGAATATCGGTGTTTCGCCGTTTCCGAGACCTTTCTCCTGAGCAAGAAGAACATTCTTGATAACCATTCTTCCCTCTGGTGAAGTGTCTGTACCATAGTTTATTGAACTGAAAGGAGTCTGCGCTCCGGCACGGCTGTTCATTGTATTGAGGTTGTGGATAAGAGCCTCCATAGCCTGATATGCCGCACGATCAGTTTCCTTTTCTGCGTTTTTAATAGCGAATGCCTGAATTTTCTTGACAGTTTCAGCGTCTGCGTACTGAGAAAGAAGTTCTGCTTCTTTTTCCTGATATCCGTTGTTTCCAGCAAGTACAGGGATAAGATCGTACTTTTCACTTATCTCATTAAGGATATTTTTTGTGATTTCCTGTTCATTTTCCAAACCGCATATAAGTGAAAGTGCTCTTGCGATATTCTGAGAATAACGTGCCTTGTAGGTTTTCTTGATTCCGTCAGCCATAGCGTAATCAAATGTAGGAATACTCTGACCGCCGTGCTGATCGTTCTGGTTTGACTGGATAGCTATACAAGCAAGTGCAGAGTAGCTTGAAATATCATTTGGCTCTCTGAGATATCCGTGACCTGTTGAAAAACCATTTGTGAAAAGCTTTTTCAGATCAATCTGAGCACAGGTAGTTGTGAGAGTATAGAAATCAAGATCGTGGATATGTATATCTCCGTCACGGTGAGCCTTGGCATGCTTAGGATTAAGAACATACATCTCGTAGTATTCCTTAGCTGATACAGAACTGTATTTAAGCATAGTTCCCATTGCAGTGTCGCCGTCGATATTTGCATTCTCACGCTTTATATCACTGTCT
>JAFXEJ010000115.1 GCA_017513795.1 Ruminococcus sp. | reverse complement strand
TGTATGGATAGAAAGACCAAGCTTTGTTCCGAGATCAGTCATTTTATCAACCAGCTCTGAAAAGTCCCCGTTTATTGCGGAAATATCAACAAGCATTATCATCGCAAACATATCCTGAAGAACGCTCTGTGTAACTTCGATAACGTTTACATTGAAATCTGAACAGATTCCGCTTACCTTATGAAGGATACCAACAGTATCCTTACCGATTACAGTAACAACTGCACGCATATTAAAAATCTCCTTTATGTAAAATATAATATTGCCTTTATTATTATAGCACATATTTATGAATAAAGAAAGGCTTTTATATAATTTTATAATTTAACTATAAAATATATGGAAACATCTGAAAAAATATGATATAATAGATGTAATAATTTTTGGGATGGTGTAATTATGAAGTATATCGACTGCCACACACATACTCAGTTTTCCATGGATTCCGACGCTGATATCAACGCAATGATAGAACGTGCTGTTGAACTTGATCTGGCAGCGTATGCCATTACCGATCACTGCGAATGCAGTACATGGTATCCGGAGGAACATTATCAGAATACTGAACTTTTTGACCACTTCAACTATGCGGAGGATTTCAGACGCTCAGTTGAAGCCGTTACCGCATTAAAGGAAAAATACAGCGGAAAAATAAATCTTATCTGCGGAACTGAACTCGGACAGATTCTTCATGATACCGAAGCCGCCGCAATTGCCGCCTCAGATGAACGCCTTGATTTCATTATCGGTTCAGTTCATCAGATAGTCGGTGAAAAGGATTTCTATTACATAGATTACGAGAAAATGTCCATGGATGAAATATACGATCTGCTGGAACGCTATTTCAAGGAAATTTATGAGCTTTGCAGAAGCGGTATTCCCGATGTCATAGGCCATCTCACCTACTGTCTGAGATACATGAAGCAGAGACATAATATCTGCCCCGATATCAGCCGCTTTGACGATATAATTGCAGAAAGCTTCCGTGAACTTGCCGCAATGGACAAGGGAATTGAAATAAATACTTCCGGCATACGTCAGGGATTCGGCGATACCTTTCCTGATCTGAAATATGTGAAGATGTTCCGTGATCTCGGCGGAAAGCTTGTCACTATTGGTTCAGACGCACACACAGTCGAGGATATAGCCAAGAATGCCGATGACGGATTCGCTATAGCACGAGCGGCAGGCTTCGATCGCCTGTGCTATTTCAAAAACAGAAAACCATATTTTATAGAAATATAATACCATTAACTTACGAAAGGACTTTTATTTATGAAAAATATTGTAAAAATTTTACAGCAGAATGCCCGCATTTCCGACACAGCCCTCGGCGAAATTCTCGGAATATCCCCCGAAGAAGCCGGCAAGAAAATAAAACAGCTTGAAGACGAAGGCGTTATCAAGGGATACAGCGTTATCGTGGACGATGAAAAATACGATAATTCTATAGTGTATGCTACAATTCAGCTTAAAGTTACTCCTCAGCGTGACTGCGGCTTCGATGTTATCGCAAAGACTATCATGATGTATGACGAGGTTGAAAGCGTAAGCCTGATGTCCGGCGCATATGATCTCGCTGTTGAGGTAAAGGGAAATAACCTCAAGGATGTAGCTCTCTTTGTTTCAGAAAGACTCTCCACTATCGAGGGAGTTCTCGCTGCTTCAACACACTTCATTCTCAAAAAATACAAGGAAAAAGGCATCTTCATTAACGAAGAAGAACATGATGAAAGGGGTCTGGTTTAATAGTGTTTGATTACGAAAAAGTACTTTCCAATAAAGTAAAAAGCATCAAGCCATCCGGTATACGAAAATTCTTCGATATTGCCGGCACTATGGATGGCGTTATCAGTCTCGGCGTAGGCGAACCCGACTTCTCTACTCCATGGGTGATACGAAAGGCTGCTATTCAGGTTCTTGAAAGAAAACACGTTATCTACGGCCCTAATAAGGGAATTGCTCCTCTCAGAGAGACTGTAAGCCGCAATATTGAGAAAAAGCACGGCGTAAAATACTGCCCTGAGGATGAAATTCTTATTACTGTAGGCGGATCTGAAGCTATCGATCTTGCTCTCAGAGGTCTGATTGATCCCGGTGATGAGGTTCTTGTAGTTGAACCCTGCTTCGTGTGCTATGCTCCTCTTGTTGAGCTTGCCGGAGGTGTTCCCGTTTCCGTTCCGACAAGACTTGAAAACAACTTCAAGCTTACTCTGGAGGATTTCAAGAACAAGGTAACTGACAAAACAAAGCTTATTATCATACCTTTCCCGAACAATCCCACCGGTGCTATCATGACTAAGGAAGACCTTGAGCCTATTGCTGAATTCCTCAGAAATACTGATATCATGGTTCTCTCCGATGAAATTTACTCCGAACTTACTTACGGCAGAAAGCACTACTCCATCATCGAAATGGAAGGCATGGCTGAGCGTACTATCTACGTCAATGGCTTCTCAAAAGCATATGCAATGACTGGCTGGAGACTCGGATATGTTGCTGCTCCTGAGCCTATTGTTACGCAGATATCAAAAATCCACCAGTACGGAATCATGTGCAGTCCGTATATCAGTCAGAATGCTGCTATTGAAGCTCTTGAATCATGCGACAGAGAGGTTCAGAAAATGGTCGGCGAATACGATATCAGACGCCGCTATCTCGTAAACGAATTCAATCGTCTTGGACTGACCTGCTTTAATCCCGAGGGCGCTTTCTATGTATTCCCTTGCATTAAAAGCACCGGACTTTCCAGTGAAGAATTCTGTGAGCGTCTTCTCTTTGAGGAAAAGGTTGCGACTGTTCCCGGAAATGCTTTCGGTGACAGCGGAGAAGGATATATAAGAATCTCCTACGCATACTCTCTTAAACACCTCATGGAAGCTATGAATCGTATTGAAAGATTCCTGAAAAAACTGAATGGTGAACATCATGAAAATTAAAACTCCGGCTAAAATAAATCTTGCTCTCGATGTCTGCGGAATCCTCGAAAATGGCTATCATTCCATAAAAAGTGTGTTCCAGACAGTCGGACTTTACGATGATGTCAGCGTTGAACTGAACGATTCCGGCGAAATAAATGTAAGCTGTATTCTGCCGGAAGAATTCGCACAGGCTGATCCTGTTCCCAGCGGAGAAAAAAATATCGCATACAAAGCGGCAAGACTTTTCCTTGACACGATCGGCTCCGGCAAGGGATGCGATATTATTATAAACAAGGGTATTCCATCTCAGGCGGGAATGGGCGGCGGAAGTACCGATGCTGCCGCTGTTATCAACTGTCTCAACAAGCTGACCGGCGCAGAACTTGATATTCCGGCTCTTGAAGCTGTCGGCAAGAAAATCGGTGCGGATGTTCCGTTTTTCTTCACCGGCGGAACTGCCTTTGTATCCGGTATCGGCGAGGAAATCATTCCTCTGCCCGAATATTCCGGAAGAATCCTCGTTATTGCAAAAGGGATTCAGGGAGTTTCAACTGCACAGGCTTACAAGGCTGTTGACGGGCTTGAATCTCCTGTTCATCCGGACGCAGAAAAGCTTGCTGATACTATCAGAAACGATCCTGACAATGCTTACAGATATTTCGGAAATCTCTTTGAAGACGCAATTGACCTTGATGAAGTTTCACAGATAAAGGATACCATGAAGTCTATGGGAGCACTCTCTGCTGTTATGACCGGAAGCGGTTCTGCTGTTTTCGGACTTTTCACCAACAGCGATACTGCTCATAAATGCTGTGATACTCTCATAAGACAGGGATTTTTCGCAAAATTATGTCTTACAACCGCACACTGACAAAGCAAAGGAATGACTATGAAAAGATTTTCAACTATAATGTGCACTGTTTTAAGCGCAGGACTGCTGCTTTCACTCGGCAGCTGCAAATCACAGGAAGAAAAGGATAAAATTGACGCCGACAACAAAGAAACTGCAATAAAAATTGCCGAAGAATATTTCGGCAAGGATTTTGACTATGACTTTGATTTTTACGGCGGCGGCGGTGAAGGCGATGCTTCCGCAGACATATATGTATTTACTGACGGCAAAACCTTCAACTGTGTGTCTGTTCCTACTAAGGAAAACGCTCCTGATTCCCGTGTATATTACGACTGCGATCTTCACCAGTTTGAAAGCGGCAGATGGCAGCTTCAGGACTGGGAAAACAGCGAAAAAGTCAAATAATTCAAAGCCACATCTGCGTAAATTCAGATGTGGCTTTTTATTTATACAGACTTCAATTCACAGACCATGATGTATTCTTCGTCGTTTTCGTCAATGATCTCAAATCCGACTTTTTTATACATCCTCACAGCGTAATTAGCTTTCTGAACAGCAAGGGAAGTTCTCTCATATCCCCTGTTTTTCAGTTCGCTGAGCATTGTTTCCATAAGCCTTGTGCCTATTCCGAAGTTGCGGTACTCCTTATACAGAGAGATTGCAAAGGAAGGAACACCTTCAGCGATATGTCCGTAATCATTCATATCACGCACCCATACTGCACCGACAACCTTGCCGTCAGCTTCTGCGACGAAACATATATCATCCTTTTCTTTTCCGAAATTGCTGATATACACCTGTAAATCAGGCTGATTTATGATCGATTTCGGCGGAGGCTCTACACCCTCAGGAATAAAAATTGCCTTGTAGATAAAGTCGTTCAACAGGGTATGTTCGTCCTCACGGATTTTTCTGATATTGTAATTCATTTTTTTACCTCCTCTGTAACTACAGTTTTTTCCTCAGATAAACCATATCAACAAGCTGAACACCACATTCAATAATCGGATGATCGTAGTTATCGGTAAAGAAATCCGGTATAACGTGCGAACGCACAAAACCGCATTTCTCGTAAAAGGGAACAGTCATAGGACTGTCGCCTGTACCCACTTGCAAAACGGAATACCTGTCATTATATTTTTCAGCAATATATTCAATCAGCTTCTTAGCGTAGCCTCTGCCCTGAAATTCGGGATATGTTGCAATATTTTTGATTTCAAGAATACCGTCGCCCTCGTCAGTTACAACACATTCGCACTTGATACCGTTATCGTCAAGCACATACATCGTACCTTTGTCAATGTATCGGTCTATCATATCTTCCTGTTCGTCGGCAAGCAACAACAGCGGAAGTAACTGCTTTTTGTTTTCTTTGATTTCATATATTTTCATTATATTTCCCTTTGTAAACCTTTTTTCATAAAATCAAGACGAACCAGCTTTTTGCCGTTTGGAAGACTTTTTTCATCCGCAAGAACACTCACATATCCGATTTTCAGCATAGAATCAATAAGAATACTTTCCTCCATCTGATGATGTACCTCATCAAGCCGGTCAAATGCATGAAGATAAGGCGATTCAGAAACAAAAGAAGTTTCAGTATTTATCTGAATAATACAGGAAACATATCCGGCATTCACCTTATTCACAACACGCTGAAAGCATTTGTATCCTATATATTCAATCAGAAGATTGGCAACAAGCAACTCAGCACAAGGCAATTCCGACGAAGAATCGGTCAAATCAGCACAAATCGGTTTAAAAATATCACCTAATGCGGAATATCTTTTCACGCATTCATTCAGATAATTCCTGTTTATATCCACACCATAAACAGTGCGGATTTTTTCTTTGTCTATGTGTTCAAGTCCGTTTCCGCCAGCAACACCAAGAATCATAACGGAATTCACATTATATTCGCAGAATTGTTCCCTCATCATCTGATTCATTGTCTGAAGCTGATATATACTTCCAAGACTCATGTGATTCTCATAATCATTTAAATCTATTTCTTCCCATGGATTATACATAAACAACAACTCCTACTTCTTTTTCTTCGGTGCCGGAAGTTCCGGATACATCGCATCTGCAAGCCTTGTCAGAAATTCCTTGCTGTCAACGTTATCAACAAGAAGCATTTCCTTTGCACCGTCATACGGCAATTCATATACTGCGTCCGGCATCATGGATACTGCCGATTTCACTGGCTTTACAAGAAGTCTGTCGTCGTAAATTCCGCCGATTATCCTGCCACGATAGTAGATAATATACTCCCCCATCATTGCTCTGTAAGTAATTTCTTCCAGTCCGGATAACTGTTCCAGAACAAAATCAAGATACTCTTTTCTTGAAGCCATATGGTTCCTCCTTAGCTTTTTCAACATTATACCATAAAACAAGTTGAAAAACAATCCCTTAACGGCATTACATATGTGTAAAATAAATATAGATAATGTAGGGTTCGATGCCTACATCGCACCGCAGAATAATTTCGTTCATCACGGGCGGATGTAAGCATCCGACCTTACATAAAGAAATAAACCAATAAGAGTATGTTTGCCTACGAAAATTTTACATATTACAGCATTACAAATCATTGTATTCAGAATTTATGCAAAAATAAAACCATATAACGAAGGCAACTGCCCTCATTATATGGTTCAGAATAAACTGCTAAATCATGATTATATTTATCATTTTCATTATAATATCAGAAAGTCCTGTAAAATCTTTCTCATGTATAATTACATTGTTTTTTTATGCTTCGGGAAGACTTGATATAAGGTGAAGCAGATATTTCTGTATAGCAAGAGCGTCCTTGTTTGTTATGCCGTCGCCTGTATTGCTTACATCAGCATTTGCCTTAGCTTCATCAGAGAGAGGGTATGCATCGGGATTTCCGAGGTGCTGGAGGATAAGAACTGCATCGTTCAGAAGAACCTCGCCGTTGCCGTTTGTATCGCCGTAAAGTGAAACAGAAGGTGTGGGCGGAACAGGATTATCGGGATTTCCAGTATTTTCATATTCATAAACGACTTCAATCTTTTTATAGTCTACTGAAATGGTATCTGCAACTTCATTTTCAGCCTGTTCGGAAGAATCCCACCATTTCTGCAATTCTACCTTTCCGTCAGCGACAACTGCGTTTACGATTTCTTCCTTGTTTTTAAGAGTTCCGTCGAACTCAACAGATGCAGTTGAATCTTTTCCAAGCTTCAGAGAATAGCTCTTGGAAGTCCAGAAATCATTACCGTCTTCATCAATAGCGTTGATGCATACAGCACATCCGGCAGTAGCCCAGCTTGAACCGGCACTTGAAGTTACATCGGCAAGGATGTCGATTCTTGCAAGATGCTCAGGATCAGAAATCGGAACTTCAACGTATCCGTTCTTGTTTATCATGTTTTCTATATCTTCAAAAGTTTCTGTCTCATATTTGAATTTATCAGGATTGTAGAGTTCAAGACCTTCAAAATCAGATGCGTCATCAGTGATAACAACCATAGCTGCTGAATAAGCCGGAAGTTCAACATTAACTACGTTATCCTTTACATCATCAACGATTTCGATAAGCTTGATCTCGGCAGAATCGCCGTAAACTGCATATACAGCGGCTGCCTCATATGATGTATCTGCATTCTTGAGATTGATAACAGCGTTTTCAGAATTTGTAAGATCCTTGTTTGTTATCATAGCTGTAACTGTTCCCTGATCGTCGCCCTTGATAGAAGCATAAGCGCTTGAAAGTGATACATCATCTGTCTTTGTGGGAACGAGCATATCACCGAATGAACTGCCGTTGCCATCGTAGTTTGTGTAGAGGTTGATACCAGCGAACTGATAGTCATTGCTGCTCCATTTTGTTGCAAGATATACGCCTGCATCTGCAAAACAGCCAAGGGCTTCTGCCTGTGCGATTGTTGCACTCAGATCATTACCGCCGAAGTTATACTCAGTAATAGCAAGCTTTGTTCCAGGATAGTACTTATCAATTGACTCCTGAATTGTAGGAATCATAGGAAGATTTTCCTTGCCCCACTGTCCGATCCAGCTGTCCTCGATATAGCCCTCCTCGTAAAGTGTACGAACTGACTGCATTCTTGCTTCTGCACATTTTGTGTGAGTAGGATCAGTACATTCAGAAACACGGCACTGTCCCTTCGCTTCGGGGTAGTAGTGGATATCAAGAACGTCAAGAAGACGAATTCCGTGTTCTTCCTCCCCCTTCTTCATCTGTTCAAGATAGCAGTCAAGATACCAGTGGTAGTTATTTTCTGCCTTGATCTTCTCCCACTCATCAGTCGAATCGTCATCAGCAAGATTACAGAATGCAGAATATCCGAAAAGTGCCGGTCCGAAAATATCTGCCTTAGGATCGAGCTTCTTTACTGCTGCTGCCATTTCAATTGACTTTTCAGCAAGCTCAGCGATCGTTACACGCTCAGGATGGATTCTGCCATGTGTATGATGCCAGAGAGCAGGCTCATTATCAAGGCTGTAGCCCTGAATACCTGTAGCTGAAGTTGAATCTCCTAATTTATTGATGATGTAGTTTACATATTCGTCCATGTATACCTTACCGTCCGTAAGGTCAGGAGTTTCATCGAATGCACTTCCCTTTGTGAGAACTACTTCGTTCCAGCGGTCTGAGGGTGCAGCTTCTGCTTCTGTAACAGTACCGTCCTTATCAGCTGCAACATATCCGGCAAGCTGAAGCGTTGTGAACTTGTATGAAGCGCCGTTTCTTTCAGCTTCCTTTGAAAGCTGCATTGCACAGTCAGCAGGTTCGTCAGAATTTGAAAGATTGTTATCTGAACTGTGTTTCCAGTCTGATCCAGCGTTAGATGCGTTGTTTTCCCAGTTGTAGGCAGTCATTCTGTTTCCGCCCTGTCTTATAGAGGTTGCAGAAACCTTGCTCAGATCGTTGCCATACTGGTTTACACCATAGATATATGGGCTAATTGCTTTTCTCTCTGCGGAGAGGTCGATATTGATGTTCATTTTTTCTGCTGTCTCTGCATTAACGGGTGCGAAAGGGACAGACATAGGTGCAGTCATCATTACGACTGCTGTTAAAAGTGATGCGCATTTCTTCATTATAATTCCTCCTCATCTGAAGCTTCTGCTTCAGTCCATAACGATACTTCGGGAACGGGCGTCTGCTCTTTCAGAGAACTGTATCGGAAAGGTCCTCGTGAATACTGATCAATAAAAAGGTCATGAAATCTTATATATCTTGAAATCGACTTGGCTATGACAAGCAAGCATGTAAGCGGCGTATTATGTCCGTATCCATAAATAATAGTAGGGGTATCGCTGATATCAGCGGAAACACGCCATACTATTCCGAGACGGTCAAGGTTATCCATAATTTTCTTTACACGTTTCACCGGAATATTCACCTGTTTTGATATAAATTCCAGCGACTGCATCCTGTTGCGGAAACAGCTTCCGAGATAGTGGATAACTTCTATTGCATCCTTGCTTGCGAGAGTCTGAAAAAGATAGATCATATTTTCATTTGCTTCGGTATATGAATCTACACCGTTTTCAGGAATTTTCACAAAACAGCAGTATTTCAGATCATCATTCAGACGGGCAATAGAGCACTCATAATCTGTTCTCAGTTCTGCGTATGTTTCAAGTTCAAGATTTTCAGGATATTTTGCTGCTGAAAGGGTATAATCGTTGTAAGCTGAAAGGGTTGTATAATACAGCTTCATTATAAGATCAGCACGTTCTTGCGGAGGCGTCTGCCGTATTTTCTGGATGATAAGCTGATCGAGATCATATTCAGCCTGTTCCTGCTTGATTCCGAAGAGCATATCAAGAGAAACGCCTAATATTCCAGAAATTTTCGGCAGAAGCTCTGAATCAGGCAAACTTCCGTTTTCCCATTTTGAAACTGCCTGTGGAGTGACATTCAGCTTAGCGGCAAGCTGTCCCTGTGTCAGTCCGCAGGTCTTTCTGTATTTTACTAAATTTTTACTGAATTGCAATTCCATTTTTAGTTTACACCTCAAAAATCAACCTGTAATTGTTTTTTGAACGATAGATATCCGGATATCTGTCTACATCTGCTATTATATCACAAGTTTCTGTTGTATGCAACCAATGCTTTTTTTATTGAATTCAACTTCACGTTTACAGCAGTAACGTTTGGTTGATATTATTTTTCTGCAAAATCAACCTGTAATTTTCTTTTTGCTTTGTATAAAAAAAATAGTCACTGATTCCAGTAACTATTTTCTGCTTTTTATTTTCAGCAATATTCAGCTTTGGCTATTCCAAAAACAAGCTTAATCAGTTGCATTATTTATGTATACATGGTATAATAATGCATATGAAAACATGTTCGTAAATAAGAATTTGACGGAGAGTTTTTTATGCATACTCGTAATAATTGTTATACAGATGTAGTATTTTAGGAGAATTAAGAGAGGATAGAAATGAAAATATACGATATTTCACAGGAAGTTTTCAGCTGTAAGGTATATCCGGGAGATCCGATACCTAAGAAAAAGAAGCTTAATTCAATGGAAAACGGTGACTTGTATAATCTTACGGAATTCAGCATGTGCGCCCACAACGGAACTCACATAGATGCACCATTTCATTTTATCAAAGACGGAAAAACTGTGGATGCCATTGGTATGGAATCTTTCGTGGGAATGGCTTATGCAGCAGAACATCATGGTGTCGTTTCTGGTGAGGATGCTGCGGAAATAATTGAAAAAGCAAAAAAACAGAATCCCGAAGCAGCAAAAAGAATTCTGATTAAGGGTGACGCAGAAGTTTCTCCGGAAGCCGCAAAAGTTTTTGCCTCTGCTGGAATTCTTCTTCTGGGAAATGAATCCCAGACTGTCGGACCGGAAAATGCTCCCATGGAAGTTCATCTGATACTGTTAAATGCCAATGTTGTCCTGCTTGAAGGAATTCGTCTGGCAGAGGTTTCAGAAGGTGTCTATCTTTTAAATGCTGCGCCGCTGAATTTATCCGGTGCGGACGGTTCGCCTTGCAGAGCTGTGCTGATAGATGTTGTTGACAGATGAATCAAAATATTACGGAAAACAGCTTTTATATGTTTGATTTTATAGCGAACATAACAAAGCTAAGACGCAAAAGCCACATAGGAATATAATGAGGAAATGTTAATGAAGGAAAGACCAAAATTAAGCAAAGAGCTTAACTCAGCTGTGTTTCGCAGCTTTTATTATCTGAAAGAAGAACTTGTAAATTTTTGCAGAGAAAACAATCTGCCGGTTTCTGGCGGCAAGCTTGAACTTACTGACAGAATTGCACTATTCCTTGATACAGGAATTATTTCTGAGACTTCCACGCACAAGAAACCGACAATAGACATAGGTTTGATTACTGAGGACACGGAAATCGAAAATAATATCGTCTGTTCTGAAAAGCACAGAGCTTTTTTCAAAGAAAAAATCGGAAAAAGTTTCTCATTTAATGTGCTGTTTCAGAAGTGGCTAAAAAATAATGCCGGAAAAACCTACAGAGATGCTATTGAAGCCTATTATCAGATCCTTGAGGAAAAGAAAAAGGGGAAAACAACAATAGACAAACAATTCGAGTATAACACATATATCCGTGATTTCTTTGAGGATAATCAGGGGAAAAGTCTTGAAGAAGCCATTATATGCTGGAAATACAAAAAAAGTTTACAAGGACATAATCGTTATGAAAGATCTGATCTTATTGCATTATTGCTCCCCAACTAAACCTTGCCGTCAAATAAGAAACGAACCGCTGGATGTTTCACATTGGAAAGAAGATGAAAAATAAAAATCAGATTCCATGCAAAACCGTACATCTTGCTTTGTACGGTGCCGGTATTTATTTAATATAGACAGTAATGATTTTTTGTTGCTTTTCAGTGTAAGCATGATATAATAAATTGAGCGTCAACAGGCACGGAAATAAGAATTGGAAGGGAACATTATGGTTGAACGTGCGTGCATTTCTGATATCGCCTCATTAACAGCATCACCCAGCACCTCCGAATCATTATTTAAGAAAAATTTGGATATTTTTATATGGAATATTTCAGCTTAATCGGCAAATAATAACACCGCAATCAAATTTATATTGCGGAGGTTAACTATGAAAGCAACTGGTATTGTAAGAAGAATCGACGACCTTGGTCGTGTTGTAATCCCGAAAGAAATCCGACGTACTATGCGTATCCGTGAAGGCGACCCGTCACTGACATCATTGACACAGGAAATGGATTTCTGTACTACTTTGCTGGAAATTGGAAAAAGATTATACATAATATAATATGAAAAAGAGAGCGTCAGGATAAAATGTCCTGACGCTCTGTTTTTATGCAGCGTGTCCGTGATTTCCGGGCAGCTGTCGGTTTTGATTCTGCTTGTATATATCGGAAAGAATACCATCCCCTGTTGGTTATTTGAACTTCTTGATCTTTCCGAGAATATATTGCTGTAACAGAACTGCATCATTTATTTCATATTTTCCGTTACCGTTAACGTCAGCCGCATTCTTTTCTCTGTCAGAGCTGAAGCCATTTATAAGTCCACGACGTGCAAATATCATATCAAATGCATCGATATATCCGTTGTTATCAATATCACCGGAAGTGTATTTTTCAACCTTTACTGCACCTTTTATAACAGTTCCGCCTACTGCACCAACAGCGTCATCAATGTAGAAATTATTTGTAGTTGCAGCAGTTTCAACATATATTTTCATATCTGAAGCATCATCAGGAAGCTTATATTCAGTATTGGCAAGCTGCACCCACTGACCTTTATCTGCCGTTGCTTCTGCAATTGTGGCATATTTTGTATCACCGTCACCATTAGTATACTGCAATTTCAGATAGAATTTATCAGTATCATCACCGTCAAGATATGTTGTATTTACGCTGAAACTATAAGTTTTTCCCGGCTTGAATGCTCTTGAATCAAGTGTATAAGCCGCACCATGCCATGAAGATGTTCTGTTTTCAACAAGCAGAGATTCCTCTCCCTCATAAGCCTTTCGTCCGCTCTGAAGAATATTCGCTCCGCCTCTTGCTTCCCAGCCGTCTGTACTTTCCTCAAATACGCTGTTGAAATACCAGCCATTGCTGTCAGGTTCAATATCTGCGGGAGGAGTGATACCCTCACCCCATTCTGACTGCGGCACAAGATTAATGACAGCTTCATATGCCGGCTTGGGTTTAACATTATCATCAAAAAGAAGCGGCTTATCTTCTGCGCCTATCCATGATAATGTATCATAAAGTCCCCACATACATACAGCTGTTATACGTCCTTTTGACTGCGGAGATCTGTTCCAGTCCATTGCTGCCTTAAAAATCGCTTTATACTTATCAGCCTGATTCTGCAATGTATACTTGCCGTTTTCAATGCTTACATCAAGCTCAGTAATCTGAACATCACAGCCGATTGAAAGAAATTTCTTCATTGCCTTTATGTATGAATCTGTTCCTCCGAAGCCTGTTGCATTAGCTGAAACATGCGACTGCATTCCTATTCCGTCAAGTACGCCTTTTTCGTAAAGCGGCTTGCAGAGGTCATAAATTCTGTCACGCTTGCCGTCCCAGTATTCGTTGTAATCATTGTAATAAAGCTCACAGCCCTCCGGAGCATATTTTCTTGCAATGGTAAAAGCTTTTTCAACGTAGCTGTTATCACCGTATATCTGAACCCATGCGGAAGATCCGTTTTCAACCTTGTGATCTCCTGCCTTTCGGATTCCCTTATTATTATCTATAAGATCCTGTGAATTTGCAATACACTCGTTGCAGACATCATAAGCGTACAGATCAAGTGTAGGATACTGAGTTTTTATTGCGGAAAAGACATTTTTAATATAGTTGTCAAGGCGGATATCCATTGTATTTTTATCTACCCATGCGCCGTCAGATTTAAAGTCCTTTTTAAAGAACCAGCTCGGAGTCTGTGAATGCCATACGAGAGTATGACCACGCATTCCTATATTATTCTGCACACAGAAATCCATTATAGCTGCACAGCTTTTCAGAGATATCGAAACATTATTGTTTCTGCTCTCCGACTGTATCATCATGTAGTCAGGCTTCATCTGATTTCCACAAGTTGCACTGTTGTATTCCCTGATAAACATTCCCATCAGTGACGAATTTTTTACAGTTTCATTATTCAGAGTATTTCCGACTCTGAAATAACTTGCAAAAGCGTCCTTCAGTCCTTTGCTGTCGGCAGCATAGACTATATTTTCCGGCTTTTCTGTTGTAATTCTCACATCATCAAAAGCAAAGTCGCACGTTGAATCTGTTGTGATAGTCAGCAGATATTCATATGTTCCTGACGGTGCTTCAAATTCAGCAGATAATTTTGTCCAGCTTCCTGCTTTGACATTTTCTGAAACAAGTTCAACTGTTGTTTTCTTTTCTGTTTCTTCATCAATGTACATAAGAGAAACGTTGAATTCCTCCGCAGAATCACTGTAAACCATTACGTTGTAATCGTATTCCGTACCGCCGCTGAGATAAAGTCCCTTTGATGATGAAGCTCCGTCATCTGATGAATTACGACCTGTTACCTTCATTCCTCTTGTGCCATTGTAACCAGCCCCATCTTCAGCGGTCAGCGTCACATTGTCAGCATTGCCGTACCAACCGCCGTAACTCCGTTCAAAGTCGTTGTAAACGACATCCGCCGCATAAGTTTCTGACGGAATAAATGGAAGCAGCGAAACAGCCGTCACACTTGTCGCAATTGCTGTAATCGCTGATATAAAACGATTCTTTTTCATTTTGATAACCATTCCCCTTTTTGATCATAATGTGTATTGATTATATTATATACCGATTATCAGTTGAGTTCAATGTATAAAAAATTGATATAACTCTACCAGCCTTTTCTTCAATCAAACATCAGTTGTTTTTTAAGCTGAAAATATGTAAAGCATTGTACCGTATTGCTATAAATCAGGCTATAGGAATTCAAAAAATGGACGGCATGAAAGCCGTCCGAAATTTTATTACTTTTTGTCAGGTTCAAGAGTTTCTGTAATATTAAGCAGATAGCTCTGAATCTGAAGCGCATCCTGATTTGTGATACCGCTTCCGTTATCATAAACGTCAGCGTTCTTCATGCCGTCAGCAGTGATATGATTTGCATCACTGCCGTTTTCTCCGAATGCATCAGGATTTCCGAGAGACTGCATAATAAGAACAGCGTCGTTCAGAAGAACCTTTCCGTCGCAGTTAGCGTCACCCCATATACGATCTTCTTCAACAGGAGGTACTGGCTCTGTATTTCCGGGAGTATATGTATCCCAGTCCGGAAGCTCATCAAGAGTAATTACATATTCACTCTGATATGTTTTCTTCAGAATATGTGCCTCTGTGTATTCATCGGAAAATTCACCGTTTTTGGTGATATAGCTCTTGTTCCATGTGTTGAACCATGCCCATTTTGTGCCGGCAGCAATTACATTGTCGATATCGAAAACAACACCGTTTTCTGTAAGGGCAATCATCTTTTTTCCGCCGGAATATTCCAGTATCTCAGAGAATTTTGCTGCACTTGCTGAGTATACATGCTTGTCGAGGTAGAGATCTTCACCGATGATATCCACATACTCATCACCGGGATACCAGTCGGGATTCTGACCGTTCCATACCCAGATAAGGTTATGACAGCCGTATTTATTTGTCAGCTGATCGTGGAGATACTTGTAAAGCTTTTTGTATGCGTCTGCGCCCTTTGCGCCCCACCAGAACCATCCGCCGGATGCTTCATGAAGCGGTCTCCAGAGAACAGGAACACCAGCTTCCTGCAAACGGTTGAGCTGCTTTGCAATCCCCTCAATATCTTTGTCAAGATATTCCTTACCTTCAGGATCAGTACCATTCATAACTGCTTCTATATCGAAAGTAGAATTTCTTGTGTAGAAACCGCCCCACCAGCGTGGATTTCCATTTTCCTCATCTGTTCCGCTCTTGATATAGCTGCCTGGAGCATTCCAATGCCAGCAGAATGTAATGATGCCGTTTTCC
Organism: Ruminococcus sp.; assembly: GCA_017513795.1. Taxonomy (GTDB): domain Bacteria; phylum Bacillota; class Clostridia; order Oscillospirales; family Ruminococcaceae; genus Ruminococcus. The sequence goes on along the minus strand of JAFXEJ010000115.1, from coordinate 4,757 downwards.
TCATGAAAGTCTATAGCACGATCAACCGCTTCAGAAAGCTTTGCTCCGAGAGCATTTCTGGAGGGAGTATAATCCATCATATCAAGACCAAGGATAGCAGGTTTCTTGCCGGTAACGTCATATATAGCCTTGAACTCATCGCTCTGCAGACCTTCATCTGCAACCTGACCGGAAAGTACCTGTTCTCCATAGCCCTTGCATAAATAGGAGAAAAGAGCCTTTGTCTCAGCTGTTGCGTCCTTATCTGATAATGTATCGCTTACCTGATATGCAGATTCCGGAATTGCTTCAGCTGGCTGAACTTTAAGATAATCCACTGCAATCCATCCCCATGATTTAGTAATTGAAACTTCATGTTTTCCGGATGTAAGAATCACCTTGCTGAGAACAGCATCGTTGTATTCATCAGCCTTTGTGACAAATGTTCCGACATATTCACCGTCTATGGACACCTTATTTGTCTTATCTCCACCATATCCCATTGAATTGAAAATGAGATCATATGAGCCGTTTGCCGGAATGTCAACGGTAAATGTCAGAACATCATCGCTTTCAGAAAATTTTCCTACTACCTTTCCGCCTGAAGCACCGGATTCGGAAATGTTTTCAAGAGTACCTGTCATAGCGGCGTCCTCAGCTTCATATATCATGTTATTTTCAGCATGGACAGGAAACAGCGTAAACTGTGACATAAAAGTTAGTGCCATTGCAAATGTAATTGTTTTTTTCTTCATAATTAAACCCTCTTTTTCATTGATTTGGAACATACGACCATTTTCTATGCCTTTATTATATCACCACCTGAAGTAGAGTACAATCGAATTATTTTCAATTATATTCAACCTACAGTACACAAAATCAACGATTGGTTGTACTCCAACATTTATTTTTACCAATAACTATTGAAAATTCTTTCGAATTATGGTATAATTATACTAAGCAGCACATAACACACAATACATTTTCCGGAGATAAAAATTATGGATAAAAAGAACCTTTTCAGCACCAATCTTGTAAAACGCCGAAAGGAACTGGGACTCACTCAGGATATGCTCGCTCAGCGGCTGAATGTCTCATCTCAGGCTGTATCAAAATGGGAAAACTCAAGCTATCCTGATCCGCAATTGCTTCCGAAACTGGCAAAAGCACTGAATACTTCCATAGATGCGCTCTTTGGTGAAAAAAACAACGATGCAGAAACTGATATTCTTCAGCTCATACACGATTATGTACAGTCAACAGCTCCGGAAAAGCGTCCCGAGCTGATGATGCAGATGTTTTATTCGGCTATATATGCCTATAATCCGTCGTTCCATTCTGCCGGACATATGCACAAGGATTACGACAGTGAAACTTATGCAGGAGTAAAAACCGATCATGAAATATCAATCGCACGTCTTAACTCTGATCTGCGCTATTTTGTTTACCTAGAAAATCCTGAAAACGGTGTAAACAGCTATTTTACCAATCCTAAAAATATGGCTCGTCTGCTTTATACCCTTGCAGATGAAGAAGCTATCCGTATCGTGAGCTATTTCGGAAGCGGCAGACGCAACAAAATGCATTCTGCGGCTGTAATATCTCAGCGGCTGAATATACCTGTTGAGAAAGTACAGTATGTTATCGACAGGCTTGACAGGCTTGGCCTTGTATGGAGGGTAAGCGTTGACCTTGCAGAAGGCGAAACTATTATGTACGGCTACACGCATAATCAGGCATTATCCATGATACTTGTACTCGCTGAAAGCATATGCAATTATTTCAGTTCATGGGATCCGGCATATGATTCTTACTCCTTTGGAGTATTCAGGGACGAAACCGGACAAATAAGAAACGAACTGCCGGATGTTTCACATTGGAAAGAGGATGAAAAATAAGAATTTGTGGAGATATACTTATGGAGTGTTTTAATGTATTTGGTTTGGTTTTCATAGTTGTTATTATGATTCCGAACATTGTTTTTGCAGTTAAATGTAAAGATGGTTTTGAAAACAGTTGGAACAACAAAGCAATCGAGATTATTGAACAAATCGGAAGATTTGGTTGCTTTGGATTTATGATTTTCAATGTTCCAGGAACTTGGTTTGGCTGGTGGTCGGACGAAGCATTTGTAATTTATCTCATCATTGATGCTCTGCTAATTTTCCTTTATTGTGCTATATGGGTTATTTTCTGGAAGAAAAACAATCATTTTAGAGCCTTAGCCCTTTCCATAATTCCGTCAGTAGTATTTCTGTTTAGTGGCATCATGAACAGGTCAATATTGCTGATTATTGCAGCAATATTATTTGCGCCAACTCATATTTTGATTTCGTATAAGAATGCCAAATAAGTTCGCTAAATCCCAATTTAACTGACTGATTAAAAAACTCTGAACAGCATCACCCAGCCTCCCTTATTGACACAGGAGTACAGATTCTGCAATGCTATGCGTAATATAGCGGAAAGATTAGAAAATGGCAATACCACCGTATTAAATGAAATGCGGCGGTGTTGCCATAATTTTTTGTGGAGTGTAAGCAATATTGCTATGGGAATTCCCTATAATAAAAGCAGATACAACAAAAAATGTGTAAAATGCAGTTTTTATATTTCAAAAAATGTGTAAAATATACTTGTATTTATCTCAAAAAAGTGGTATAATATATTTTCAAAGGGAGTGATAATGTGAAGCGCAACGCAATAGAACAGCTTTTAGTCTGGAAAAACAGTACTGACCGCAAGCCGCTTGTACTCAAAGGTGCAAGACAGGTAGGAAAAACATGGCTTATGGAAGAATTCGGCAGACTGTATTATGAAGATACATTTTATTTCAACTTCGATGAAGAAGACGAATTACAATCTATATTTGAAACAAACAAGAACCCACACCGAATTATCGAACTGCTTGGAATGATAAAGGGGAAAAAGATTCTTCCCGAAAAGCATCTGATTATTTTTGACGAAGTACAGGAATGTTCCGAAGCACTTAATTCCTTGAAATATTTTTGTGAAAAAGCGAATGAATATCATATAATTTCTGCCGGAAGTCTGCTTGGAACACTGCTTGGAACACTGCTTGCAAAGCCAAAGTCCTATCCTGTTGGCAAGGTAAATCTGCTGAATATCAGTCCCATGACTTTTGACGAATTTCTTGCCGCATCGGACGAGGGCTTATATTCTTACTATACGGGCGTTCAAAAAGGACAGCAGATCGAGGAAATCTTTCACCACAGACTGCTTGATGCATACAATTATTACCTGATTATCGGCGGTATGCCTGAATGTGTACAGTCGTGGATTACTCACAAGGATCCAGCGGAAATTTCCCGTATTCAGCAGGAATTGATCGAACTTTATGAAAATGATTTTTCAAAGCATAACGGCAAGGTCAACAGCGGACGTATTCTTATGGTGTTCCGCAGTCTTGTAACGCAGCTTTCAAAGGATAATGAAAAATTTATTTATGGCTGTGTGCGTGAGGGTGCAAGAGCAAGAGAATTCGAGGAAGCAATTGAGTGGCTTGTGTCGGCTGGAATGGTTCTGCGTATTTATAATGTCAGCAAACCTGAACATCCGCTGAAAGCTTATGAACAGCTCAATCATTTCAAGCTGTTTATATTTGATGTAGGATTAATGAAGCACATGGCGGCAATCAGCAACGAAGCAATCCTTCTGAAATCAGACTATCAATTCAAAGGTGCATTAACTGAGAATTATGTATTGCAGCAAATTAAAGCAATATATGATACCGAGCCGAAGTATTATGCCCCAACCTCTACAAATGAGATCGACTTTGTTGTGCAGGACGGTATGGACATTATCCCGATTGAAGTCAAGGCTGGTGAGAGTGTAACCTCCGCAAGTTTCAAAAACTATATTAAGGAATATAAGCCCGAAAAAGCAGTACGACTGTCAAAGCTGGGATATGAAATTAATGACAGCTTTGTTAATCTGCCGCTGTATCTTGCTAATAAAATGGGTGAATTAGTATAATATGAGGTGCTATATGGCAAAATATGTGTTCAAATATTGGTTTGAATGGGGTGGCACCTGCCTTTGGTCGGATAATGCTGCTTCAAAAGAAAAGTTCGGTTATGCTGTTGATGAACAAAAACTTCCGATTTCCCGAAAGCTTAAAGACTTTCTTCAATATCTGCAAGCGTATCACGATACTATGATGGATATGGATAACGCTCCTGAAGATTCACCTTGGTGGACTGAAGAAGATACAATTATGTTCAATAAAAAGAAAAAATTTGCATATGACCAGCTTTGCAAAGAACTTGGAGAGGAATTTGAAATCCTCTATTGCTGCGGTGAATGGTCATAACATCTTAATATGAGAATGACCGTGTATAAGAAGATAAAAAACAAAAGTGCTGTGCAGTAACGAGCTGCACGGCACTTTTGAATTTTATATCGGTTTCATTTTTATGATGTGGAGATTACTCCACCTTGGAATTGTCAAGAAATGTGCAGTCAGAAAACACCCAAAATCTAAGATAGGCATGTGTCAGGCAACGTGATGAAAGAGTTGCTTTGAATTTCTTAATGCCACAGGTGGGAGACCACCTTCATTGAAGCTGTTGATCCTTTGTGTGTTGTAGTAACCAAAGATATATCTGAAGATGATAGTCTTGACCTCTTCACGTTTCATCTTGTATGTCGGAATCTGATACAGCTTTTCTTTTTTCAGTGTAGCAAAAAAGCTCTCCATACGAGCGTTGTCATAGCAGTGAGCAGTACCACTGAGACTTTGAATAAGACCAGCTGTT